>CAYYJL010000280.1:3427-4447 GCA_964472245.1 uncultured Ignavibacteriaceae bacterium
ACGGTTGAACCATCTTTCCGCCTGTGTTTGTAAGGTCCGCGGAATGAATTTATCGCCGATTTGCCATTTTGGGAATCCAATAAAGTCTGAATATCCTCGGGCGTATATAAATCAGTAAGATCCATATTAAGGAATTCTTCACGCTCATAACCATAGAGTCCTAAGGCCGATGGGTTTGCATCAACGAACCGCAGATTTTCTGTACTGTAAACATATATTGCCTCAGGATTACCATGAATCAATATATCATACATCCTGCCGCGCTGTGTTAACAGTTCCTCAAGGTTATCAAAATTTGAGGATTTTTCCAACCCAATTAAAACACGGGAATTGGCGGCTGTTTCAGATGAAATTTTTGTAAGGGTAACTGCAAAATCCTGCTCTTCCCCGCTTTTATTGCGGAGCATTAAACTTGCTTCCTGAGACTGTCTGCCTGCACTGATAAAACCCTTGACTATGCGAAGGAAACTGTCAGGAAAAAGTTCCTGAACATTTTTATTGACCAAAGGAGTGTCATCATTAAGGAATATACTCTCATAAACTGTTGTTGCACCTTTAACGTAACCCAGGTTATCAATCACCAGATATGGCCTCGGCAGATTTTTGAATATAGATTCAAAGAATGATTCCTTCTGGAGACCATCAAAAGCGGAAGCTGCTTCCCGTTTTTGACCTACCCCGATAATCGCTGAAATTTTATTTTCGGCATCAACCAGCGGGAACTCAATGGATTGGTAATTTTTAAGCGACGCAAATCCTTTTAATGGAATGCCTTCCAATATAAAGTAACTGAGTGTTTCCCGTATATATGAATCAATAGTTTTGTATAAATCTAAGTAATATTGCGGGAGGAAACTTCTTTCGGGACGTCCTTCAAGCTGCTGGGTTTTAAGCCCGAGCAGTGATGCAAACTTTGAGTTAACAAGAATAAAATTATTATTGTTATCCTTAATCCAAAAGAGCTCAGGTATTTTATTAATTTCATTCTGAATTTTACTTTTTCCAAGGAACGTAAACGGG
>CAYYJL010000281.1:0-4432 GCA_964472245.1 uncultured Ignavibacteriaceae bacterium
GTATGCTGTCACTTTTGGCTGAGACTTCCACCTCGGTACCTTCAAAGTTAAAATGCACAAGATTGCGTGTTGTAATCTCACTACCATTTATAACCAGATTACCGCTGACACAATAACAAAAAATGTTATCAGATTCCGGTGCAGCCAGCGTTATACTTCCTCCTTCGAAAAAATCAATGCGGCTCAAATTTACACCGGAGGGGGGCTGCAGAGGTCCGGGCTCACCCGCTATGGTACCTGCAATTATCTGAATCTTCACTTTCCCGCCATCAGTTGCTTTAACAGACAGCTGTTCCTTGTTGAACCCGTAATAAGCAGGCGGGGTCATCTTTTTTGCAGCGGGCAGGTTCACCCAAAGCTGCAGCACTTCTTCCTTGCCGCCTGTTTTCAGGAATTCCTCTGATGATATCTCTGCATGTATTAACCCGCTCCCCGCTGTCATCCACTGAACGCCGCCAGTCTTAATAACACTTTCGCCGCCTGTGCTGTCCTTGTGTGCAACATCGCCGTCAATAATAAATGTCACCGTTTCAAATCCTCTGTGCGGATGCGGGCCGAATGGGAGCCCGTCATTATCAGGTGGAAAAACCTGAGGGCCATGATGATTTAAGAATATAAACGGATCGAGTGAGGCAAGTTTTCCGACGGGCAATGCACGCCATGTGAGCAGCCCCTCCATGTGTGCGGGTTTTGCCTGATATATATTGTTGACAGATCTTTTCATATAGTTTATATATTATTTATGATTAAACATGTGAATTAGATGTACAGCTTCGTAAAACGATGCAAGTTGAATCTGATAGCCGGTTTTCGTAAATTACAATCCGGAATTTTTAATACTGTTAACTTTTCCGCTTTTCTTTCTGCCCATGACATTTTAATAAGGAAAGTGCCTGTATGAGAAATGTAATTGCTATCCGCAAAGAAACCAAAGATAAAACACAGAAACGCACTCCGCTGGTTCCCCAACATGTAAAATACCTTATCAAAGAGCACAAAATTAAGGTTTTAGTGGAACCATGGGAAAACAGAATCTTTACCGATAAAGAATACAAAGATGCCGGGGCAATTTTGTCAACAGACCTTTCTTCTGCTAATATAATATTCGGCATTAAAGAAGTTGCGCCCGGACTGATCCTGCCGGGCAAAGCGTATTGTTTCTTTTCACACACAGTTAAGGGACAAAGTTACAACATGAAAATGTTGAAAACAATTCTGGATGGCTCCGGAAGTCTGATGGATTATGAATTGGTGAAAGATGATCAGGGTAAACGGCTCATCTTTTTTGGTGAATATGCAGGATTGGCGGGAACAATAGATACGATTTGGGCTCTTGGCAAACGGCTTGCGAGCGAAGGAATAAAGAATCCGTTCTCTGAAATACAATATGCCACATCATACCGCCATTTATCGGATGCACGGGCAGCATTTCTGGAAGTCAGCCACAGAATTTCAGAAAAAGGCCTCCCTAAAGAGCTTACACCCCTGATTGTTGGTATAACAGGTACCGGAAATGTTAACAAAGGGGCACTATCACTTTTTGATATGCTGCCAACGGTTACGCTTCAGCCGGAAGAACTTGCTCAGTTTATAAAAAAGGGTGTTTTTTCCAACAGAGTTATATATAAGGTTGAATTCAAAAAGCATCATTTATACAGGCCTCTGGATAAAAAGAAATCTTTTAATGTAAAGGAGTTTTCTGCTTCTCCGGAGCTATATACCGGAGCACTGCAGGAGTACCTCCCTTACCTTACAGCTTTGATTCATGGTATATATTGGGATCCCAAATTCCCGAAACTGGTCACCAAGAAATATATATCAACGCTTTTTGGCAAAAATGATACTCCCAGACTCAGAGTTATCGGCGATATAACCTGCGATATTGAAGGGTCTATCGAAATTAATTTAGCGGAAACTAACTCGGATAATCCTGTTTATGTATATAATGTGCGGGATAAGAAAATTCATTTCGGAGTTGAAGGCAGGGGGCCTGTTGTACTTGCCGTGGACAAGCTGCCTACCGAGCTGCCGTATGAAGCATCGGTATCATTTGGCAATGCTTTACTTCCATTTGTCCCGGGACTTGCAGCAGCTTCATTTGATACTAATCTTATTTCCGCTTCAATCCCGCCTGAGTTCAGAAAAGCCGTCATTGCGCAGAACGGAAAACTCATGCCTGATTTTGCATATCTTCAACAATATCTGAAGGACTAAGTATATACCATGCAGAGAATATTAATTTTAGGTGCAGGAAAAAGTTCAACCTATTTAATTTCTTACCTTCTCTCCATTGCTAAAGAGAGGGACTATTTTGTAACTGTTTGCGATAAAAGCAAACAAGCCGCGGAAAGTGCAGTTAAAAACCACCCATATGGCCAGGCAATAGAGTTTGATGTCAATGATACGGTTATGCGCCGGGGGTTGATAAAGAAAGCTGATATCGTTATTAATATGCTCACCCGGCAGTTTCAGTTTCAGATTGCACTGGACTGCCTTAATTCAGGTGTTTCCATGCTAACAGCTTCCTACGAAGATGCAAAGATTCATTCTCTTTCACCTGACGCAATAAGGAAAAATGTACTTATTTTAAATGAGATGGGATTAGACCCGGGCATTGATCACATGCTTGCCATGTCATTGCTCAGCGAAATAAAACAAAACGGGGGCACCGTTCAGAGTTTCCACTCTTACGGCAGCGGCCTCCCATCAAAAAAAATTGATTCCAACCCCTTTGATTATGCCATCACATGGAACCCGCGTAACGTCTTAATGGCGGGTGAAGATGGGGCTGTATATAAGGAGGAAGGAAATATAAAAATACTTCCATTCCACCGTGTATTTGACAGAACCTGGGCTGTTCCGATAGAGGAAGTCGGCTACTTTGAAGCATACCCTAACCGTGATTCACTATCATACGGGTCCATCCTGGGTCTCGAAGAAAGTCACACGATAATCAGGGGTACGCTCCGGTATCCCGGCTGGAGTGAGGTTTGGAAGCAGATTGTGCAATTAGGCATGACCAATGAATTACTCCGCATACCGAATCTAGCCCAAATGACTTATCGTGAATTTACTTCTATGTTTCTCCCTTCCTCAGCAGACGATGAAAACATGGAACAAGTTACCGCCAATTATCTGAATATTAACCCAACCGGCAGTATTATGTCCAAGCTGCGCTGGCTGGGATTATTCTCCCGCGAAAAAATCGGGAAGGAGATGAAAACTGCCGCTGAAGTGATGATCAACCGGATTATTGAAAAATTTGTTCTGCCGGATGGAATGTCTGATATGGTTATACTCCTGCTTGAGGTTGAGGCAGAATATCCTGATGGCAGCAGAAAACTCCATAAAAGAGTAATGGTGGAAAACGGCAGTGCAAATGAGTACACCGCAATATCACGCACCGTGGGGTTGCCCGTTGCCGTCTCTGCGGATCTGATTTTACAGAATCAAATTCAGCTTATCGGATGCCACATTCCAACGCATCCGGCTATCTATGAACGGGTGTTGCCGGCATTACAGGCAAACGGGCTTAAATACTTGGACACAGCGGTAGAACTATAAAGTTCTAAGTCTACTTTAAGAGAATAAACTTCCTGCTGAGGTTTTTTCCGTTGGAGCTCAGTCTGTATATATACGTACCGGAACTCAATCCGCTGCCGCTAAATACATAAGTATAACTTCCGGCTGGTTTGAACTCATCTACCGCAGTTAAAACTCTGCTGCCGGTCAAGTCAAATATCTCCAGTTTTACCATGCCGTCAACAGGAAGTCTGTAACGTATAGTTGTTGCAGGATTAAATGGATTTGGGTAGTTTTGTTCAAGTGTAAAATCCCGCGGAGCAGCAGTCTCCTCCAACCCGGTAACCGGCTCACCGCCATACTTCCAGATCCCCATATCATACGTGCCGGCGTACAATAGGTCACCGATGCTGTTCACTGAAGTAAAATTATTAAAGTCTGCCGCGTTAAAATCTGAAGCATTCCAAGCATTGTTTTCCAGTTTTAAAACATGATCAGTTCCGTATCTGCCATAAATGAAGAGGGAATCTCCGTATGTCATGAACACGGAGTAATAGTTATATCCGTTCACCCATTGCAGTCCTGTATTTACCGAATCCATCTGAAACGTAACCGGATCAATCTTAAAACACCCCTTGTACGCAAGCACATATATATTATCTTCAAAGTACGTTATATCACGTATATAGGATTCTGCCGGAATAGCTGATTCCAGCGAAGTCCAGCTGCCCGCCTTCAGCACAAAATATCCCTTAATGGTTCTGAGCAGTATCATTTTATCTTTTACGGTAATGCTGTAAACAGGTGCAGGAACATTGCCTTCATAAGGCAGGCCGTTATGGAATGGCTGCCAGGTTTCGCCGCCGTCAAATGACCTGTATATACCCCCTTGTTCCCAAACAGGCGGCAG
>CAYYJL010000282.1:0-4422 GCA_964472245.1 uncultured Ignavibacteriaceae bacterium
AGGAGCTACGCCTGTTTCAGGATTTGTTTCTTATGTAGGCACCACTGCTCTCTTTACACCGGCTGCGGATTTTGAAGCAAGTACCGTATATACTGCAACAATTACCACCGGAGCTAGGGATTTAGCAGGAAATGCGCTTGCCTCAAATTATATTTGGAGTTTCACAACAGGTTCAGCCCCAATTGTTGTACCTCCTGTGGTTAACTCAACACAACCGGCAAATTTAGCAACCAATGTTGCCTTAAATCAGAAAATCGCTGCATCCTTCAGTAAAACGATGAATGCTGCAACTATTACGACTGCAACATTTAACATAAAAATCGGTTCTAATCCGGTATCCGGATTTGTCTCTTATTCAGGAACAACTGCCCTATTTACACCGTCAGCTGAACTGGCACCTAATTCAGTATTTACGGCTACGATTACCACAGGTGCAAAAGACCTGGCCGGTAATGCTTTGGAAGCAGATTACGTATGGACATTTACAACCGGAGCAGCTCCTGTTATAGTAGCTCCAACAGTCAGTCTGACTGATCCATTGAATCTGGCAACAGGAGTTCCCCTGAACCAGAAAATTGTTGCAATGTTCAGCAAACCAATGAATCCTTCTACGATAACAGCATCAACATTTTTGCTGAAACAAGGTTCTACACCGATTGAAGGTTTTGTATCCTATTCAGGTACATCGGCTATTTTCTCTCCAACGAATATGCTCATGGCAAATACGGTATATAATGCGACCATTACTACGGGCGCTGAAGACCTTGCGGGCAATACAATTGTTACAAACTATATATGGAGCTTCACAACAGGTGCAGCTGCAATTGTTACCCCACCGGTAGTCAGTTCTACCGTTCCGGTAAACCTTGCGGTAGGTGTTCCCCTGAATCAGAAACTTGCTGCAAACTTCAGTAAAACGATGAATGCATCAACTCTTACTTCAGCAACTTTCACCTTAAAAAGAGCCGGAGTCTCAGTTGCGGGATTTGTTTCCTACTCAGGAACGACTGCAATATTTGAACCGGCAGTTAGTCTGACTGCTTCTACAGTATATACTGCAACTATTACTACCGGCGCAGAAGATCTGACCGGGAACGCTCTTTCAGCTGACTATGTATGGACTTTTACAACCGGAACATCCGCCATTGTAACCGCCCCTACAATTACCTCAACTGATCCAGCCAACCTTGAAACAGGTGTAGCTATAAACAAACGCGTGGATGCAGTATTCAGCCGAATAATGGATGCTTCTACTATTACCACAGCAACATTTACTCTTATGCAGGGTAACTCATTTATTGCCGGAACTGTAAGTTATACCGGCTCTACTGCAAGTTATCAGCCTACTGTAAACCTGCAGTCCCTGACTACATATACTGCAACGATTACAACCGGTGCTAAAGATTTAGCGGGTAATAATATTACTTCAAACTATGTATGGAGTTTCACAACAGGAATCTCTTACTCAGTATCGCTTTCATCTAATCCGGTTTTAGGCGGTTCAACCAGTGGAAGCGGAGTTTTTAACTCAGGTTCTACGGTTACAGTCTCGGCTAATCCTAATGCAGGATACACTTTTACCAACTGGACTGAAGGATCTGTAATTGTTTCAGCAAATTCAACTTACCAGTTTGTAATAAATGGAAACAGGACATTGGTTGCAAACTTTGCACCGGTCTTATATACAGTTTCATTATCTTCTGCTCCGGCAGCCGGCGGTACTACCACAGGCGGCGGAACATTTACTTCAGGTTCTTCAGTTACCGTAAATGCTGTTCCCAATGCAGGGTTCAGTTTCAGTAACTGGACTGAAAACGGTAATGTTGTTTCTGCAAATACAAGTTATCAGTTCACCTTAATTGGTAATAGAACGCTGGTTGCAAACTTTGCAGTATTACCAACCTTTAACGTAGTTACTTCCTCCAGTCCGGCTGCCGGTGGTTCAACTTCAGGTGGCGGCACTTATAACACCGGTTCATCAGTAACCGTTGTTGCATCTGCCAATTCTGGATATGTTTTCGTTAACTGGACAGAAAATGGAAATCCTGTTTCAAACAATTCGAGCTTCCAGTTTGTTATAGCAGCAAACAGAACACTTGTTGCAGTATTTGTGGTTGGACCGGGCGGCTTGCCTGTTAACCTGAGATCTGCTGCACGTTTTGCGATACTGTCAAACTCAGCCATTACCAATATTCCCCTTTCACAAATTGTCGGAGATGTTGGAATTAGCCCGGGAGCAAGATCACAAATCGTCGGATTGACTGTGCCGGAAGTAACGGGAACAATTTTTGCAGCCGATGACGCTTCTCCAGTCCCAGCAATGCTGATACAAGCGAAAACAGATGCAAACCTTGCTTACCTTGATGCAGTATCTGCTTCGCGCGGAGTTCCGACTCCACTCTCAGGTAATATTAATGGATTAACTCTTACTCCGGGATTATATGAGTCCAGCTCATCGATTGAAATCTCTGCAGCAGGTATTGTATTCCTTGATGCCCAGGGAGATGCAAATGCGGTTTTCGTAATTCGCAGTGCTACTTCCATAACCACACTCTCTACCAGTGAAGTCCGTCTTACCGGCGGAGCAAAAGCTGAGAATATCTTCTGGGTTTCAGGTTCGGCAATGACGCTCGGAACCAACTCAAAGATGAATGGAACCCTGATAGCAAGTACATCTATTTCAATTTTGACCGGCGCAAGCTTAAACGGCAGAGCACTTATACAGGGTGCAGCCGCAGGTCAAATCTCATTAGACGCTGCTACCGTTATCCGTCCGTAATTCAATTATAGGGTGAGGAAGCAATCGCTCCTCACCTTATATATAAAGCGGGATTAAGAGATTGAGCCCGTTAACATTAATAAAGAGTATGCAGGATATGAAAACTGCATCATTAATTAAATCAAAGGAAATACAATGAAAAATATATTTACAACACTAGTGCTGATGCTTCTCATCAGCAGTGCAACTCAAGCACAGACAGTAACCGAGAGTTGGGAATGGGGTCTTGGTTTTATATACCCGAGATTTTATTCGGCAAACATTACCACCCTTAATTCCAATTACGGCGGATATCTTTCTATTCAGAGAAATTTTTCTGAAAATGTAGCTTTGCGTATAAAAGGCGGTTATTCTAATATCAACGGAGAATGGACTGATGCTTTATCTAATAAAGTAACAACTACAAATGATTTAATAACTGCGGACTTAGATCTTATGTACTACCTGGTCCCCTGTGCACCGGTATCCCCTTATCTGTATGTTGGATTGGGCGGCAATTACAAAATGCTGACTAATACTCAATCAGTAATGCCGGATGATAACAAATTCGGTTCACAGATGAATGTTGGTCTGGGTGCAGAATACAAAGTAACTCCTTCCTGGAACTTTGTAACTGAATTCGGCTATCATATTACCAATAACTCTGAATTAGATGGCGCGATTGCTCCTACTGAGATAAATGGAAGAGATGCGTACCTGGTGCTTAGTGCCGGTGTCAATTTTCTTTTTGGCAAAGGACCCGAGTCCAAAATATGCGAACCTTGCTGCGGCGGACTTCCTTCAGGTGTTTCAACACCTCCAAAAGATATGACAGACTACAAGAAAATTGAAGATATGATTATCAAACATATTCCGGAAGTTATTCCTACCGAAGTAGTTGTAGATAAATATATCTATGCAATCTCTGAAGACAGAATTGTTCTGGTCGGCGTACAATTTGCTTTCGATAAATCAGAACTCTTACCGGAATCTTACATTGTTCTTGACAAAAGTGTTAAACTGTTGAAGGATAATCCTGGCGTATCCGTAGAAATCGAAGGATACACAGATTATATAGGTACTGCAGAATATAATCAGCAATTATCTGTTGAAAGAGCTATTACCGTAAAGAACTATCTTGTTTCCAAAGGAATTGCGGATTCAAGACTTTCCACTATCGGTTACGGTAGGGGTAATCCGGTCGCAAATAATGAGACCGAAGAAGGAAGAGCGATGAACAGAAGAATCGTATTCAGAATAATAAAATAATATATCATATTTATTAATTGGTAAGCCCTGGTAATTTTTACCAGGGCTTATTTTATGCCAAGGATCCAACGATCAATGGAACAGGTGCCTGGAGGATCCGGTAAAAATTACTCCAAACCAGACTACATACGTATTTACTACAAATGATGAATTTAATAAGAAACCATGAACACACTCAATATCAAAAAACGCTTTAACCAAACTATTGAAAAGATAAGGCAGCTAATCCATCAACTTATACCATTCAGACGACCGGAGTTAATACAAAGAAAAGCCGTGAGAACCAAGCCGGGATATACTACATCACGCAAAAAAGAGATACTTGATCAAGATAATCTCAAAATAACAAAACAAATCAAGTAAAAAGACTGTGGAACGAAGATTTAATACGAAAA
>CAYYJL010000283.1:0-4396 GCA_964472245.1 uncultured Ignavibacteriaceae bacterium
GAGAACTATGTTTGTTTTCAGAGCTCATTTTTGACATACCGTAAACAACAGCAGCCGCAGCAAGCAGATAAGATATAATAAAAATCCAGAGTATTATTTCAGGCATTCCTTAACCTTGCCGCAACAATATCCTCTTTTACTGATTTCATCCACAGTGTATGATATAATCTCCCTCATATTACCCGGCACCTGATTGTTATTATGGAAAACAACAATACTGTCCGGTTTTATATATGATTTTATAATTGATGTAACTCTCTTCGTGCTGTACTTAAAATCCCAGCTCAGCAGAGACCACATCACCGTCTCTAAGCCCAGGCCGGAGGTCATAGAATTTATCCCAAGGAATGGCCGGCCGTATGTAGGCCGGAAATAATCAGTTTTTTCCCCGGTAATGTTTCTAAGAATATCGTTTGTTTTTGCAATTGATTCAAACAAAACTTTCCAATTCAGCCCTGTATAATACTTATGTGTAAACAGGTGATTGCCAAGCACATGCCCTGCCGCATGGATTTCTTTCATGAGGCCGCGATCTGAATCTCCGTTAACAAAAAATAAACCCTGAATCTTATAACTCTCCAATGCATTCAATATCACCTCAGTTGCCGGATATACAGGGCCGTCATCAAAGGTAAAAAGTATTTCGTTGTTTTTTGTTTCCCAGTGAGCCCTGCCAAACAGAGGGCGCAGCACTTTTGGAGGATTGATATATATCTGTTCAGGAATCACTATTTTTTATGCTCCCGGTCTTTCCAGGAAAATCCGAAGAAAACTCCCATAAAAACAGAATACACTACATACAGCGGATGCAACACCTCAGCTGCCAGAATATCCTTCATCTGTATATCAGGGAGATATATACCTTCCCCTTCTCTAAGCACTACATAGTCACAGATTGATTTCAACAGATAAATGCCTGCAACACCGGAAAGTGTATTAAGATCAAACCGGATGAGCGCAATAGGAACGGAGAGGATTAAGACTGCAAGAAAAATCAACAAAGGCAGCAACATGATTATTGTTTGCAGCCGGTAATAAGGTCCTTTGCTGGCCCACCTGCGTCTTTGCTGTAAAAAGCTGTTTATGGAATCATTCGGACGTGTTTTTACAAGCATTTCCGGAGTCATGACAAAGCCGATTTTGTAACCGGAATTATAAAACATTTTATGCATCAGTAATTCGTCATCACCTGAGGTGAGATTATTTTCAGAAGCAAAGCCGCCTATCTCATGGAATATATCTTTCCTGTAAGATATATTGGCTCCGCTGCAAATAACAGGATGGTTCACACCAATTAATCCGGCACCGCAAAGAGATAATCCTGTTAGTTCAAGTTCCTGAATCGTGTTGAACATTTTTGCCCCTCTTGTGTAGGTCACTGGACCTGTTACCAGGGCGGTGTTCCTGCCGTATGCCTGCACATGAGATGCAATCCAATCCTTGTGATGCACGCAATCAGCATCCGTGCCGAGTATTATTTCACCCGACGCAGCATTTACTCCAAGTGTAATCGCTTCCTTTTTAGAAGGATTTCCGGATTCCAAATGAAGTATTTTTATATGCAGCCCTTTTCCCAATGTATATATAACGGACTCAGAATTATCTGTGGAGTTATCATTTACAAAAATAATTTCGGTTTTTTCAGCAGGATAACTTTGATTTCTTAAAGAGTCAATTAAATCGGGCAGGTTTTCAGATTCATGCCTGTAGGGAACAATGACGGTAACAGCAGGTTCATCAAATACAGGGACGATTGACGCGGATTTTATGTTCCTTATCCCCTTCCGCACCCAAAATAAAAATCCGGCATAATAGAAAAGGAGCAGGAATAACAGCAATACCATATTAACGGTTTTTCAGCAGATACCAAACACCGGGCAGAGACGGAATAAACAGGTTGATCAGGAAGAGCAGCAATGATGTATTGAATCCCACTGCCTCTGAAAGTCCAAATGAACTCAAATAAAATATGGATACCGCTTCTCTCACACCAAGTTCACCCCAGGTAAATGCCGGAATAAAAGACTTGGTATATAAAAATAACGCGCCCACATATACTGCATAATATTACTCCCGCCGGAAAACGAAGCAACCAGTAATCCGTATTGCAAAAGAGTTATGCCGTATATCAATCCGGAATAGAGAGCCAGCCGGTTAATCAGATTACGGTCAAGGTTTTTAAGCACCTTAAACCGTGCACGGTATTTACGAAGCCAGTTAAAATTTGACATAAACCGCACGATGCTGTTATTCCACCAGGTTTCACTCAGCATCAGGTGTAAGAGAACAAATACCAGGAGTGAAATTGAAACAAAAAGTGCAACAGCAGCAAGTACGGGGACTGCAATATTGATATATAAATATATTGTGAGCAGCAAGGCACCGAAACCGGAAATAAAAAAGAGATTAAAAATTTTATCGATAAAAGTGGTCATCCCTATTTCCAACAGCCCCTCATTTTTGAGTGCCAGCTTTCTTCCAAGATATTCCCCTAATCTTCCCGGAGTGAATGAGCCCATCATTATACCGATAAAGAATCCCTGTTTCAGCCCTATGGGATCATGTCCTGGCAGCAGTTTTGCCCCCAACAAACGGAACTTTGAAAGTTGCAGATAAATATTTGGAATCATCAATGCAACAGCAGCCGCTAATGGGAGAACCTTTGCTGAAAGAAAAACCTCTAATAAGTTGACTGTACCTATTTTTTGTGTCAAAAATGAAAGAAGCCAGACTGAAATAATCAACTTCAGAACAATCAGCCAATGCTGTTTTTTGCCCGGAATACTCCTCATCAGGTCGAAGAATCCTGTCCTTATCTGATTTAGCAAACGGTTTGGTACCTTTCATTTTGGGGGATTGTCATAATCTCTCGTTGTAATTCCTTAAATTTACTTATTATTTTCAAAATTTTTAGGGCTTGAATGTCTGTCAATTTTTCCGAAATAACCGGATTTTCTAAATTATATTCAGATTATATCGAAAATTATCAAAAAACTGCCGATTTTTTTGCGGCAGATTTCACAGATTTTGATTCACATCCCGGTGTTTTTTCCAAAATCCTCGCAAAAAACCGCCCATATGCAGGCGAATTGAAGGAAATTATCACAAACCAATATAAACGATTAACTCCATCCCTAAAAACTTTCCATAATCTCAATCTTCTGGATAAAAAAAATACGCTGTTTGTCATTACCGGACAGCAAATGGGTCTCTTTGGCGGACCCCTTTATACTATTTACAAAATAATAACCTCACTTAAACTGGCAATTTCCCTCGCGGAAAAATTTCCCTCTTACAATTTTATTCCACTTTTTTGGCTTGAAGCTGATGACCATGATCTTAAAGAGGTAAATTACGTAAAACTGTTTACCGAAGATGGCGGCGTAAAGAGAATTGGTTTTCCGGAAGAGCCGGAAGCACCCGAAAAAAGATTTTCCGTGGGTGATGTTCTTTTTGATGATACCCTCTACACCGTTATGGATGAATTTGATTCCTCTCTGCGGAATTCAGATTTTAAAAACCGCATTCTGGAGCAGCTCCGTTCATCCTATCTGCCGGGCAGCTCTTATAAGGAATCGTTCAAATCCCTCTTATTCCGCCTGTTTGATGAACATGGTCTGATTTTATTTGATCCAACGGAATCAATAGTAAAAAAATTGCTCCGTCCTGTATTCCTCCATGAGGTGGAAAACTACCGGTTGCATCTTGAAAAGCTCATTCGTGTCTCAGCGCAGCTGGAAATTAATTACCATGCCCAGGTGAAGGTCAGACCCGTGAATCTCTTCATGAAATATGAAAATGAAAGATTTGCTTTGGAACCGGATGAAGAAAATGATTTCCGTCTGCGGAGAAAAAAGTATTCACTCAGCACTGAAGAGCTGACCAAACTGATTGAAACTGAACCGGGGCGTTTCAGTCCAAACGTTATCCTCCGGCCGCTCTGCCAGGATTATCTTTTCCCAACAGCGTATTATGTCGGCGGACCCGGTGAGATTGGATATTTTGCGCAGATTTCCACCCTTTATGAGGAATTTGCACTGCAGATGCCGATAATATATCCGCGTGCATCTGCTACTCTGATTGAGAAGAGTATATCCAATATTCTTGCTAAGTATAATTTTACCCCGGAAGATATATTCCGCTTCAATGAAAATCTGGTTGAAACAGGTCTGCAGCTCATCACGGAAAGCAATTTATCTGAACAATTTGACAATGTTACCTCGGAAATTGAAAAACTGCTTGCTGTGCTCAAAACAGAAATAAGTAAGGTTGATAAAACAATCGGGGATGCCTCTGACAATACGAAACGAAAGATTCAGAGCTATCTGAGTGAGTTAAAATCCAAGGCGGTTGATGCGGAAAAGAGAAAACATGAAACCTCAGTCCGCCAATTGAC
>CAYYJL010000284.1:0-367 GCA_964472245.1 uncultured Ignavibacteriaceae bacterium
TAATCTAAAAGGCAAGGTTGCCGTTGTAACCGGTTCAGGCGGCTTGCTTGGCAAACAGCATTGCAGCGCCCTTGCAGAGGCGGGTGCAACGGTTATCGGAGTTGATATGTATGAAAATTCCCAGTCCGCTTTTCTTAACGGATTGGGCAGTAATTCATCCTTCTATCAGGCGGATATAACCAAGCAGCAGGAATTAAAGGGACTAAGAAAGTATATCCTGAAGGAATACGGTCATATAGATATATTGGTTAACAATGCAGCAATTAATGATACATTTGAACGGAAATCTGATATCGTTGAAGAATCTATGTTTGAAAATTTTTCACTGAACTCCTGGAATGCCTCGCTGAATGTAAACATCACCGGC
>CAYYJL010000284.1:377-1338 GCA_964472245.1 uncultured Ignavibacteriaceae bacterium
AATGAGTGCCAGAAAATACGGTTCTATCATTAACGTTGCATCTACATACGGCATTGTGGCTCCGGACCAATCATTATATATTGATGCATCCGGCAAAAGACATTTTTATAAAACACCCGCCTACCCGGTCACCAAAGCTGCAGTACTTTCTTTTACAAGGTTTTTAGCAGCGTATTGGGGAGAAAAAGGTGTCAGGGTTAATTCCTTAACCCCCGGCGGTGTGGAAAATTTTCAGTCTGATTTTTTTGTTCAGAACTATTCTAAAAAGACTCCCCTAAAACTTATGGCAAAACCGAACGATAACAAAGGGGCTGTTGTTTTCCTTGCAAGTGATGATTCAGAATATATGACCGTCGCCAATCAGGTTGTTGACGGAGGATTTACCGCTTGGTAGTTGATCAGAATCTCACTTAACGTATCGACCCCATTAAAATAGTAATCACGGATAATGACGGTGTCCTTACCGATACGGGAGTATATTATTCAGCTGCCGGAGAGGAATTAAAACGGTATTCAGTCCGCGATGGTATGGGTGTGGAACGGCTTAAGACTGAACTTAACATTGAAACCATAATCGTGACGGGAGAAAATTCCGCCTCACTGGTTAAGCGTGCAGCTAAACTGAATATTACAGGGTTATATCTTTCAGTTAAAAATAAAGTTGAAACAATTGCTGAAATACTTGCGGAAAAAAATATCGGGCTTCATGAGACAGCGTATATAGGGGACGATTACAATGATCTGGCGATACTGCAGAAGGTCGGCTTATCCGCCTGCCCCGCAGATGCTATGCCGCTTATTACTGAAAAAGTACATTATATATGCCGTCAAAGAGGCGGTTATGGGGCGTTCCGTGAGTTTGCAGAGTTAATTATTCATCATAAAAATTCAGTTCAATAGCAGGAAGGAAAAACTATGTCATTAAGAACAAAATCCATCGGGGATCGAATTGTTGGCGACG
>CAYYJL010000284.1:1348-4373 GCA_964472245.1 uncultured Ignavibacteriaceae bacterium
TGATTGCAGAGATTGGTATTAATCATAACGGCTCAGTTGAAATTGCAAAAAAAATGATTGATGGAGCTGTTCTGGCAGGATGTGATGCAGTAAAGTTTCAGAAACGCACGCCGGAATTATGTGTACCCCGGGACCAATGGGAAATTGAGCGAGATACCCCCTGGGGAAGAATGACATATATAGATTACCGCCACAAAATGGAATTTACCAAAACGCAGTTCTCTGAAATTGTAGAGTACTGCAACTCAAAAAAAATCCATTGGATGGCATCCTGCTGGGATGAAGATGCGGTAGATTTTATTCAGGAATTTAACCCAACAGCATATAAGCTCGCTTCTGCATCGCTGACTGATGGAGAACTGATATTAAAATTAAATGCACTCAACCTTCCGCTTATTGTATCCACAGGTATGTCCACAATGGAACAGATTCATGCGGCTGTAGATTTATTTGGCAGGGTGAATCTTCTTCTTGCACATGCAACCTCTGCTTACCCCTGCAAACTGAATGAATTAAACTTAAAGATGATTACAACACTCCGAAATCTGTTCCCGGAAATTCCGGTTGGATACTCAGGACACGAAACCGGATTAGCTCCAACCTGGGCGGCTGTTGCTATGGGGGCTTCATTTATTGAAAGACATATTACACTGGACCGTGCAATGTGGGGAACGGATCAGGCAGCTTCCGTGGAAGTAGGCGGATTCATAAAATTAGTTGCAAATATCAGGGATATAGAAAAGTCTTTGGGAGACGGCATCAAGAAGGTATATAATTCTGAACTCGGTCCTATGCAGAAGCTGAGAAGAGTTGATACATTAACAGCGGCACAAGTGCTCTAATACTCATGCTGGATCAGCTCCGACTGTATTCACTTATATTTGTTGCGTGCTCTGCTCTGCTTTTAATCCTATTGGAACGGCACCGTCCTTATACGCCGGGACAAAAATTCATCCGGGAAGGGTTCTGGGATGATTTCTTTCTCTATACCTTTGTTCAGAGCTATCTGCTTGGATTACTGATTTCATGGATTATTGAATTGATCGATACCCAAACAGGACTTTCCAGGTTGAAATTATTTAATCAGGTGCCAGTTTGGGGGCAGTTTCTGTTTTTCCTTTTCTCTCATGATTTATATATCTATTGGTTCCACCGCTGGCAGCATCATTCTCCCCTGCTTTGGAAGCTGCATGAAGCCCACCACTCTACAAAAGATGTGGATTGGCTTTCAGGTTCACGCTCGCATCCGCTGGAAATATTGATTAACCAGACAATTGAATTTGCTCCTATCATACTTCTTGGAGCTCATCCCGCAGTTGCCATCCTTAAAGGCTCTGTAGATGCTGTATGGGGAATGTATATCCACTCCAATGTTGATGTCCGCAGCGGAAAGCTCCAGTATATAATAAACGGTCCGGAAATGCACCGCTGGCATCATGCTGATGAGAGTGTGGCGCACAACAAGAATTTTGGAACCAAATTTGCATTTTGGGATTGGATTTTTGGTACCGCCTTTCATCCACCTAAAATGAAGGCCGGCAAATATGGCCTTACGGACAGGAACTTCCCCGTTGGATATATAAAACAAGTACTGCATCCATTTAAGTCAAAACCGAGCGGTAAATGATACAGGTTGCATCACTCATTAATTCAAAATATCCGGGACTATTGGATAGATACCCAGGGCCTGTAAAACATCTGATTCTCTATTTGCTGCGCAGTCTGCTGAAAGAAAACGAAATTAACCGTTTTCTGGAACAACACGGTCAAAAAAAGGGGCTCGATTTTATTGATGAACTTTTTGAATATTTAGATTTTTCATATACTATTTCAGCCAAGGACCGGCTGAAAATCAAAAGCGAAGGGCGGCTCCTCATTATTGCCAATCATCCTCTCGGGGGTTTAGATGGTCTGGTTTTACTCAAATTAATATCGGAGGTTCGCAAGGATGTTCAGGTAGTCGTCAATGATTTTCTCTTAAGCGTGGAGCCGCTTGCTGAACATTTTCTCCCTTACGATTTGACAAAAGTTAAAGCACAAAGCAAAAATATCAAAACTATCATAGATGCCCTCAATCATGAAAAAGTGGTCATTATTTTTCCTGCCGGTGTTGTTTCCCGCTTCAGTTTGAAAGGTATCAAAGACGGAAAATGGAATAAAGGCGTTTTGTTTTTTGCAAATGCGACTTCCTCTCCGGTTCTCCCAATTCATATATCTGCAAGAAATTCAGCTGCTTTTTATACCGTTGCTCTTTTTAGCAACTTGCTTTCTATGTTAATGCTCCCGCAGCAGTTGTTTAACAAACGCGGAAAAAATATTGATATAAAAATCGGGCATGAAATACCATTTGAATCAATTGCAGGTTATTCCGGCAAGAACAAAACTACCCTTAAGCTGCTCAAAAAACATCTGTACAGAATAGGGAAAGGAAAACCGGGAATATTCAAAACGGTAAAGAACATAATACATCCCGTCGGTAGAAAAGAATTAAAAAAACAAATTACAGATTCAAACATTTTAGGCAGTACCCCTGACGGAAAATTAATTACCCTGCTGAATTATGATGATGCCCCTGATGTTATGAAAGAAGTGGGCCGTCTGCGGGAGATGACTTTCCGTAAGGTTGGTGAGGGTACGGGAGCAAAAGTTGATCTGGATTTCCATGATAAAATATATAAACATATAGTCTTATGGGACGAATCTGAACTGGAAATTGTGGGCTCTTACCGGGTTGGCGATTGCAAACAAATAGTTGAAGATCACTCTATTCACGGATTATATACAACCACTCTTTTTAATCTGCCGGAAGAGGTAACAAAACTGCTGCCTGAGACATTGGAATTAGGCAGAAGTTTCGTTTCCGCCAGGTATTGGAACTCATTTGCGCTGGATTATCTCTGGCAGGGTATCGGCAAGTACCTTATTAATTCGCCGGGAATACGCTATTTACTTGGCCCGGTCAGCTTAAGCAATTCCTACACCAAAGATGCAAAAGAATTGATTATATATTTCTACAGGAAATGGC
>CAYYJL010000285.1:0-4359 GCA_964472245.1 uncultured Ignavibacteriaceae bacterium
AAACCCTGCTTTCTCCCGGGATATAAAATTCTAACACGGTAGCAGGGTTGAACGGATATGGATAGATCCCTGCAATATAAAACTGGTCTGCAGAAGGCACAATCTCAATCTGTGTTTCAGCTAAAAACTGAACTGCACCGGAAAAATCTCTCTGGTATAACCGGTAGGTGTATATACCGGCAGACTGCGGCATATCCGCAAAGGAATATTCTCTTTTTTCCTGAGTTGTTCCGCTGCCCGGAATTGTGTACACTTTCTCAGTTTCACCTCCGGAGCCATATCTTTCAACTATAAACTCTTTATTGTTGGTTTCAGAAAGAGTACTCCAGGTTCCTTTTACTGTTCCCCCGGCAGCAGTAACAGAAAACATTTCAAACTCCACCGGTATCACATACTGGTATTCATATGCACCCATATCAACAGCTGCACCGGAAATCCGCGGGCTTCCTGTAAAATCAAACGGCAGCAGCAGCAATCCTGTGGTGTCCGGAGTTCCTGCATTCACTGCGGGCGAGTTTTCCGGTATGGAAAACGGAGCTGTGCCGCTTCCGGCAAGCAAAGGATCAGTTTCCAGATTATTGGTATATACTCCGTTATAATTTCCCTGCGCACCTGTTCCCACAAAACCAATGGTACCGTACTGCATGATGCAGTATATAAAATTAGGGTCGGAATTAGTCTGCGAAATATTCACTTGTGTTCCAAACGGTGCTGTGTTCCCCCACAAAATACAGTTTGTAAAAGTCGGGTTGGATGACAGCGAAAAGAATAATGCTCCGCCCGCATTACTCGCACTGTTTGCTGAAAATGTATTATTGACAAACCTTGCATCAGAAAGAGTTGTAAAAGAAAGCGCCCCGCCGGAAACTGCCAAGTTTCCGTTAAAAAGATTATTCATAAACAGCGGCTTGCTGTTATCAAGCGAAACAGCGCCTCCGGATGAATTTGATACATTGCCGTAAAAATGGTTATTATATATAAATGCATCAGAACGGTACAGGTACATCCCCGCCCCTCCGCTGCCCACGCTGTTATTATATATCTTGTTAAACCGTACAACAGCGTGTGAAAAGTCAAACAGCCGGATTGCCGCCCCGCTGAATTGTGCATAATTATTTCTGAACGTGCTGTGTTCAATCAGTATTGAAGCATTATCCCTCGCCTGAACTGCCCCGCCCCACCCTGCACTGTTATGCTGAAACAGGCAGTTTGAAAAAACTATTTTTCCAAATCCTCGTATAAAAACACCCCCGCCATAACGTGCGTCTCCGGTTCCCGTTTGAGGGGTTTTTCCGTACTCTATTTTACAATATCTGAATTTTGAAGTGTCATTCGTAAGCGGGGTATTCACATACCGGAGCCCGTACCATCCCGTATCGGGATGTACTGAAGTAAAAACGATTGAATCTGTTACAGTTCCTTCAGCAAGTATCCTCCCCTGTACAAAAAAACTTTTGTAACTCTGAAACACCACTCGCACACCCGGCTGAATAGTAAGAGTCTGCCCGTCGGGGACTGTAATATTGCCGGTAATATGGTATGGTGAACCTGCGGCACTCCACGTACCGCTCACATTTCCTTCAGGAATTATAGTTTGCGGAAAAACCGCTATGGAAATAAAAAATAACACTATGAGTTTCATCAACCCTCCGTTAAACTGCCGATAAAGTACACCCAATATACGTGATTTTCCCATTTTCCGGCAACCGGTGTTTCCTTTGCGGTGAAAATATGACCTAATTTTCTTTCCCTCCGGAGAAGCAGCAAAAGGGGTTTCCAAAAAATCTCCCGGAATTACTCTGCTTTATCCCCGGGGTTAATCCTTATAATGGTATGCCATTGCCCGGCCGTAAAGCAGCAAACCCCGGTGATATACAACGGGGTTTGCTTGTATTCTGATTACACGGTACTCAGATGACAATAACCATTATGGTACAGACCGTTTCATTTTTGAGTACACAAGAGAAGTCAAAAACAAAACAACTCCCGCAGAAATGAATGATATTATCTTAGCAGTGGTTGTGATATCGGTAAAACCGAGTATCATCAGGTACACTGCTGATATAACCAGAGTCAGCACAGCCATATAGCGGTACTTTAAGTTCCGCAGTAATTTACCCATGGCAAAATATAACAGCGCAAGAACCAGCAGCGCTAAAACAACATACGTACTCGGAAATACCCAGTAGAATGTATATGGCACAAAAATCAATGCGATTATCAAATAGCCGTTTCTTATCGGTTCATTGTCGAATTCAAGAATAGACCGCTTCCAGTTGAGAATTCTGGCACTGATAAGTCCTACCAGGCCAAAACTTAAAGCCACCAGCGTAACATCATAATCGTAGAGGATATATCCTATGAGAGTGCCGGTAAAAATCACAAAATTTGAGACAATGATGAACTTAGACCGGAACCAAACCGCTGTAGCCAAAACAAGCAGACTCTGCCAGCACAGTAAAATAAAATTATACGGTCCCTCAAACTGGTATATAATACTCACGCTAAGAGCTGCATAACCGCTCATTGCAAGAATAAAGGTCATATCCTGGCTTTTCTCTTTTATCCAAAAGCCGCACGCCATTGCCAGAAATACTCCCGCAGCCAGAACATGATACGCTGCAAATGCCGGACCCGAGCTCACCAGAGTTATAAGTAAAAACAAACCATAACCGCCCAGTGAGTTCAGAAGTATAACTGTTACATCGAGAAATTCTTCTTTGGAATTATCCATCCGGTTGAAAACAGCAGAACCGAAAATAAGTATATATAATAGTATAAAAATAACGCTGAGTTCAAAATCCGGTATTGCCATTATCGAATTACCGATAACCGGGTTGTTCATAAAATAATTAAAGTGAAACAGATAACTGAGACTCATTCCGTAAAAGAGCAGCCCTCTCCACTCGAATTTCAGAACCAAACGGCTGATAAGAAAGGACAGCAGAACAATACCCGGTATAACTATAAATTGATTGTTGGTTACTGTTATGCTTATATACGCCAGCCCGGTTCCCAGAACCGTAAGGTAATAAGACCTTTCTCGTATTGAATATACCAGCGTGGAACCCGAAACAAATGCCAATAGCAGAAATTCCAGGGTCATGCTTTCAATTACAATTTCAGAGCCAAAGTAATGAAGGCGGAGCGTAGCCAGAAATGCAATTATTGAGCTGCCCGCTGTCATATAAACAGAGAGGTAAGAGAAATTTTTCTTTATAAAGAGAGAAATTAAATACATTGAAATTGCCAGCACATACCCGCCAAGCGGAGGCAGAAGGGCCGGTATTCCTGAAAACGGAAGGGTCAGCACATATAAAATACCAATAACAAAGGCAATCATGCCCAGCTTCGGCAGCCAAAACTGACCGATACGAATCTCCATCTCTTCTTCATCAACTTTGGCCTTTACATGCGGACTTCTGCCCAGTTCTTCTGCTGCTTCCGCAGACTGAAAACCGAGTCTGTTCTCCAGGGCTGAAATCCGGCCTTCCAGAGATTTGATGATTTTTTGCAGTTCTTCTGAAACATGTTCCATAACATTCTCCTTATTAATTAATCGCTGCCGGTTTCTTTTTGGGCTTTCTCAATCCGTTTGAGCTTTATATATAAAAGAACAACAAGCAGGGAAACTATAACAGTGGATACCAGCAGTCCCTGCCGCCTGAAATAGTAATTATCAACTGCAGTCTGCCCGTTTTGTATTGTTTCCTCAGCAAGCTGGAATCCCGGTTCAATTTCCTTTTCATACTCTTCCAGGTTGAACGTATGGATTGATGTTCTGGCCTTTATTAATATCTGCCTCAGATTTTTCAATTCATATTCCTCATCGGAAACATCCATACCCAGTTTATTTGCTTCTGCAAGAAGTTCATTCGCCGTTTGCTCATTTGTCTTAAGACTGTCAATCATAGCACGCATCGTTTTGCTTACCACATAACCCTTATCCCCTTCTTTGTGGCATGTTATGCATGTTGCATTTTTGCCCGTACCAAGCAGCTCATCGGTTGCATGAACGATTTCATGATTACTGTGGCAGCTTTCACACTCTGGCAGTTTTTCCCGTTCAAAAGATGATTTGTGAGGACTCTTTTCAAACAACTCCATATTTAACGCATGACAAGTTCCACACACTTTGGAGATGGATTCCACACCGGGAGGAACAGCGCCATGATTTCCGTGACATCCGTTACATGAAGGTGCTCCCACATCTCCCTTTTCCAGAAGATCCAAGCCGTGCACGCTTCGCTTATATTTATCGTTCTGATCAGTCGGGATTTTGTAAGGAGCCTTTAAGACAGCATAACTGTGGCAATGGGAACAGGTGCCGGCTATGTTGGTTATATATACGGAAGAGCG
>CAYYJL010000286.1:0-4344 GCA_964472245.1 uncultured Ignavibacteriaceae bacterium
ACCAACGCCAACAGACCCACCCCCAAAAAATCCGTGATCACATCCTCGGCAGACTTATCCCCGATAACTTTCTATATGTTTCCACTGCGTAGCTGTCTGTCATACCACCGATGTACATCGTTATATTCAGGATAAGCCGGTACATTTCATCCGGATCGCCATCCATCACTGCCTGATACCTTTGCGGAATCAGCAGGCGCGATTTCTTGCGGTAATTTCTCTTATTCTCTTCGAATACTGCATTCAGGAATGCATCCAGCAATCCGGAAAGCACCATATATCCCGAAGATTCAATTTCCACCACCGGCTTGGAGTTATATATTTTCTCCACACTGGTTTTACGTATCTCTTCCAATATACCGGCTGCCTGCGTACCCGTAAAAAGATGTTTTTCAAATGAGCCATCCAGTATTGCACTGCTGTTCTTAAGGAAAACTCCGGTTACATCACGCACTAATTCCCCGATTGCCAGCGACCGCAGATACCCTATTTTTTCATCATTATTCTTGATTTTATCCAGCTCGGTATAGTGATCCGTTCTGTACAGCCGTACAAGCCCGTCAAGCAAAGTATATATTTCATCAAACTGGAGCAGCTTAAGTTTATAGCCGTCCTCAAAGTCAACTAATATATAACTGATATCATCTGCTGCTTCCACAAGAAAAGTAAGCGGATGGCGCTGATACACTTTGCTCCCTCCTGTCTCGGTATATCCCAAACCCAGTGTTTCTGCTATCCGTTCAAAGGTCCCCTTGTCTGCCTGAAAGTATCCGAATTTTTTTTGTGATATTTTACCGTTTCCGCGGAGTTCCGGCAGGGATTCCTTCGGATATTTGGTGAACACGCCCAGTGTGGAATATGTAAGGGATAAACCACCTTCCCGCATAGAATCATACGGATAGGTATGCGTCAGCAAACGGAAGCCGGCAGCATTCCCCTCATATGCCTGCAAGTCCATCACCTGTTTCTCGTTCAAGTCTTTAATAAAACGCTTTGCCTTATCACTTCTGTAGTATTCCGATATAGCATCTTCTCCCGAATGGCCGAACGGCGGATTCCCAATATCATGAGAAAGACAGGCAGCCGCAACCAAAGCTTCTATATCATAGCTGCTCACTCCTTCAAACTCATCGGGATACCGTTCAATCAGTTCTTTTCCGCAAAGATGTCCAAGCGAGCGTCCCACGCAGGATGACTCTATACTGTGCGTTAATCTTGTGTGAATAAAATCTGTTTCCGGCAGCGGAATTACCTGCGTTTTATTCTGCAGCCGGCGGAATGCCTCGGAAAAAACAATGCGGTCAAAATCTTTTTGATATTCATTTCTGCCGTCAAAGGGAGTTTGCTTTCTATCCTCTTTGCCCAGCCGTACAGGGGTGATTAATTGTTTCCAGTTCATTTATTGCTTTCCAAAAAATTTCAGTAAAGGAATATGCAGCCGCTGCGACCAAGCTGCTTCATTATGCATGGCAAGCGGTATTTTGTTAAATAGTAGATTTTTCCCCGGAGTAAATCCTTTGTTTGTAAGAACTTCATTCATAAGCAGCGCCCCTTCAGTCAGAGATTCTTCTATGCCTATTTCCCCGATATCTATATATATACTGAATAACTCAGGATTCAACGCCAATGACTTAACCACTTCAGTATAATCAATTTCTCCTATCTTAAACGAAGGGCTGAATGCAGCAAGTTTAGAAAACACACCGCTTTCCTCAAACACTAACCGAGCTGCTGCAATTGCTCCTACGGAACTGCCTGCCGCGGCAGTAAATTCCCTCTGGGGCATGGTGCGGTAAAGGGAATCTATCATCGGTTTCAATTTGTGTGTAATAAATTTCCGGTAGAGGTCTGCTTTTTCGCCTGTAGTATACTCTTGTATCCGTTCATAAGTATTCTCAACGGCTGCAATGATGATGTTTCTCATTTTGCCTGCAGATATCAGACTATCGGCAATTTCATCGGCACGCCAGTCAAAACCAAGTGTAGATTCGGCAGGATTAAATACATTCTGCCCGTCCTGTATATATATCACGGGATATCTTTCATCAACGGAGTCGTAACCCGGGGGCAGCCAGACTTGTATATTGTGGGGGAGCAGTCCGGGATATGTTATTCCGGAATGATATCGTATATCCCCCTTTAGCCCCCCGTTATATAATACAGCAGTGTCCGCTGAGCTTTTCCAATAGGGAATATGTATCCTCAATGTTGTATCACTGTTCAGCTTAATACTAAAATTAAGCACCGGCTCCGTTTTGCTGAAAAGTGCCCGCGTTTCCCAGGAACCTGCAGTAAAGGTAAACTCATCGGTAGAACCCTTCTTGTAAAAAAGATTGATGCTCCAGGTAAGCGTATCCGTTTTTGTCATTTCTACTGTTGAAGGGGACCATGAACCTGTTGCTTCGGAATATCCGCAAACATATACTCTTCCGCCCGGAGGCATTTCTGCGGCATCAATAATCAAACTCAGCATCACTTCAGGGTCAGCACGTACAACAACCAGTACGGAAATCATCCAGACAAAAACCGCTGCAACGGCAGCCGTTAATCCTTTATTCCATTTTCCGCCTGACACTGCCTGACTGCCTGCCTACTTCTTAATCCCGAAAAATAATTCCAACGGAATATGAAACCGCTCTGCCCATGCCTGTTCATTGTGCATCGCATCCGGAAATTTTTTCCAGAATAAATCTTTCCCAATGACAAACCCCTTAGATTGCAATGCCGGAATCATCTCATCTATACCCGGCTGCAGCCGTTCCTCCAGTCCGAGTCCTCCGTTATCTATATATATAAGCAGGTCCTTTTTCACCCCGGTATATTCCAGCACCGGTGTAACATAATCAATGTTGTAGATTTTAAATGCAGGTGAAATCGCAGCCACTTTAGAAAATATATTATCATATTCCCACGCAGTGCGGAATGATATCAGCCCTCCCGCAGAGCTCCCTGCAACTGCAGTAAACTCCCTCTCAGGTTTTGTTCTGTACAAAGAATCTATCATCGGTTTTATTACCTTGGCAGTATATTCCATATATGCATCCGTCGTATCGCCTCTTGTGTATTCCTGATACCGGTGCCTGGTATTGGTAATTGCAACAATAATTATTTTTTCAATTTTGCCGTTGCGTATTAAGTTGTCGGCAATTTCATCGGCAGACCAGTCCACACCAAGGGTGGATGTTACCGGGTCAAAAACATTCTGCCCGTCCTGCATATATATCACAGGGTATCTTGCCTCTTCATTCTCATAGCCCGGCGGCAGCCATACCAGCACATCGCGGGGCAGCAGTTTGGGATAGGTAAGGTTTTTGTGATAAACAACTTTACCCGTAATCTGTCCTTTGATTACCGGTTTAAACTCAGTTTCGTTTTTCCAGAACCGGACAAAGATGGAAATCGTGGTATCTTTCTCCATCTTCAGTGCAAAATTCTTCGGCAGCACATTCAATTCATAGATCGCTTCCCTGGCCCAGCTCCCTCCGGTTATCTTGAACTCCGGAGACTGCCCTTTCTGAAAAACGAAGGATTTTTCCCATTTCAAGGGAGCAACGGAATCCAGCGCTGCCGCATCCGGTGCCCATCCGCCTATGGAAGGATAATTTCCGGCTATATATACTTTTCCGCCTTCCGGAAGTGAATTTGCCTCAACAACAACTTTTAATATATACTCCTGCCCTCTCACCATGCCTGCCAGGCAGAAAAGAACGGCAAAAGTTATCGCCATGCGTTTCAACATTACCTCAACAATATCATCTTTTTAGTTTCCTGAATGCCGTCACCTTCCAGCCGGTAAAAATACTGCCCGGACGGCATCGGTTCGGCTGCTTCATTTTCTCCGTCCCAGGACCTTTTGTAATTGCCCGGTTCGTAATATCCCTCTGCAATTGTACGGATTATCTCTCCAAGTGTATTGTAAATTCTTAACCTTATCTGTGTCCCTTTTTTGAGACTGAATTCAATTACGGTATTGGGATTAAACGGATTCGGATAATTGTTATCCAACTGATAAACATCAGCATTAAACTCTTTATGTTCCCTGATGGAAGTAAACGGTGCGGAGTACTTATATATAGAATCGCCAAATGCGTATGCCAGATACGGGTTCACTATCCTGAAGCGGTTAACTCTCCGTCCTAAAGTCAGCGGATGCCAGGTATCGCCGCCATTTGTGGTTTCCCACATCGGGTTTGAGGAATTTCCTCCTGCCCAACCGAGAGAGCCGTTTATAAATCCCATCCCCTGAACAAAATAGTAGCTGTTGCTGAACAGTTTCTCTTCCCAGCTGAAACCGGCATCGGTTGTTTTCAAAAAGTATATAGGGGAAAGTGAATTCCTTTGCAG
>CAYYJL010000287.1:0-993 GCA_964472245.1 uncultured Ignavibacteriaceae bacterium
GGAAGAATATATCTGTATCTTCGGTTACCTTTGCGGTTGAGATAATGCAGTTATTGTTTTTTAAGAATTCCTGCCGTGCTGTAAAGAAGTTTCCGCCGGCATTTTTCTTTCCAGTCTTGAAATGATAATATTGCAGAGGAGCATCACCCCATTCAGGCGACTTTTCAGGAAAAACTTCCTTAATCTGTTCTACCTGCGGCGGCATATACAGGTGGTATTTATTTGAATATATACCGGAAAATCCTTTTGTACTGAACAATTCTTCCCTGTAAAGAGATTTACCGTCTTCTTTGTAAAAAGTGATATGTCTTTTGGGAGGAACTTTTCCTAACCGAACATAATATGGCATAGATACTCCTTCTTAATTAATATGAACGGGAGCCGGTATTTCCGGCTCCCTGATACTCAACTACACTATTCTTTATCGAAGTTTCCACGAAGCATTTGATCTCTTTCAATAGATTCAAATAGTGCCTGGAAATTGCCCTGACCAAAGCCCTCACTGCCTTTGCAGCGCTGAATAATTTCAAAGAAAAAGGTTGGCCTGTCCCCGATCGGCTTGGTGAACAACTGGAGTAGATATCCCTCTCCTTCAATATCAATCAGGATTCCTAACTCCTTCAGTTTATTGATATCTTCATCAATTTTAATTCCGCGTTCCTTTATCAATTCATAATAGGTATCAGGAGGAGTGCTGAGGAACTCTACTCCGTTATCTCTCATGGTACGGATGGTTTTCATGATATCATTGGTAGTTATAGCTATATGCTGAATACCGGAACCGGTATATTCATCTATATACTCTTCAATCTGAGATTTCTTTACACCTTCGTACGGCTCATTGATAGGATTACGAATCTTTTTATCTTTAGAACGAACAACTTTTGAAAGAAGTGCGGAATATTTTGTAGATATATCCCCCGGACCAAATTCAAGAAACGTTTCAAGATTCAGTGCTTTATTCATATAATTTACCCACAGGTCCATTTCGTT
>CAYYJL010000287.1:1003-4338 GCA_964472245.1 uncultured Ignavibacteriaceae bacterium
CAACCACATGATCCACAGTTAATAAGCCGGTATCATTGCCGGTTAAATTGAATTTAAATAACGGTTCAATAAATCCCGGTCGGAAAATTCCCTTGTAGTTATCACCATTAAAGAAACAGATTTCAGCATCATCATATAATCTGATGGCTGCTTCTTCTACATAACCTTGTTCGTTTTCAAATTTTTTTGGCATGCGCGACGGGATTCCGCCATTTTTGATTGCGGTTTCGTATGCCTGTTTTACATTATCAACTTCCAGTGACCATCTTTTTACACCGTCACCATGTCTTTGGACAAAATAGGCAATATCGTAATTTGAAGGTTTTAACAGGGAGGAGACAACAAATTTCATGGAGTTTTTTTCAAGATAATAGGACACTTTATCCTTACTTCCTGTTTCTGCTCCTGAATAACCTACAATCTTAAATGAAAATGTTTTAGCCAGCCAAAACGCCCACATTTTTGCTGAGCCAACATAAAACTCAATGTAATGATATCCCCGGACACCTAATTCTTGTGACATACAGTTCGCTCCAAAATAATGAATAATGAATTCACAAAAATATGATTATTCCGAATTCTATACAACTATTATCGGCATATGACTCATTTACCTAAAAGATTGAATACATTTCCCGAATTAAATTAGGAATAACTTCCATTTATTACAAAAAATTCGGGCAGATATTATTTGAGCTGTTCTATTACCCGAAATATCGGATAGACGCCTTCACGTTCGTCAAAATACTTCGATCTGGTGTAGAAAAAATCCAGGCGGCGTGCAGGATCTTCGGCAAAATCTTCGTCTTCAAGCATCTGTTCAAAATTGTCTGCGAGTTTAGAATCTTTTTTTAACATTTTCTGTGCAATTGGTTCAAACACAAAATCTTCCGCATACTCCTTTCGCTCAAAGAAAGCATTAAAGAAGCCCCACTGCAGAAAAGAGTCCGGTGAATACGGTTCCAGCAAAAATGCAATAATTCTGCTTAGCCCATCCGCGGGAGTAACAATATAAAAATCACTTCCTGTTTTTAATAATATTTCATCAAATCTGATGTCGTGAGGTACCAGCCGCTGACGGCCTTCATACGGTCTTGGTGCTAAATCATACCCGGAAATAGTTTGCTTTGCAACCTTAAACTTACTGCCCGCTTTGGTTCTGGAAAATGGTATTTTGTGAAGTTGAAGAACATCCAATACTTCTTTAAATTCTGCAGGAATCAAATATGCAGGAGGCAAATATGCCGCATTGGTCACATCCACTTTATTATAAACTTTTACAGTTGTTTGAATTGGTTCACCCGTATATCTCTTAACAAAGTCTCCGGTAATCTTACTTTGCTTAAAAATATAATCAAGTCCAAGGAAATCTTCTTCCTGGTACTCAGGGGCAATCTCTAAAGCCAATGGGAATTCTGCTTTCTCCAACCCGAAATTTGCATTATCATCCTGCTCACAGCTTTTCTGCAGACCACGTATCTCATCGGCATACTGCTGTATATATTCCAGCATTGCTTTGTTAATGCACAGTGTAGATTCCACGCGGTTGGGGAATGGTTTTAGTGAGTGAGTTTCCACCAGCAAACCAAAACGGTTCTTTGCAGCAAAATAACCATTGGAAAATCTTGGCAAACCCGCAACTCTTACTATCCCCTCCTCCAGTTCCTTCTCATACAACTCAATATAATGTGTATGCAGGAAACCGCTGCTTTCTAACTTAGTTCCGAGAAACGGCAGTATATTTTCGTGAGCGTAATTTTCTAATTCTTTATGTATCAGCGGGTACTTTTCAAAAGAGTAAGTTATATGATACTGATAGTCTAAACCGTTAGTTGTGTGATTATCTATAAAGAAATCGGGATTCCATGCATTAATGAACCGCAGCATTCCACGCATTTCGGGGGAATCTGCCTTTAAATAATCCCTGTTTAAATTTAAGTTCACCGCTGTTGTCCTCCACCCTTGCAGCTCAGGACCATCCTGATTCACCCGGTTGAATTTGGATGCGCGGCTATGTCCGTCCACATTAAATATGGGGACAAGCAGGATAATCATGTCCTTGCTTAGTTCCTCCATTTTTCCACTGCTTAAAAGTTCCCTCATCAGCAGCATGGTGGCATCATTCCCCTCTGATTCCCCCGGATGGATACAATTCTGTATAAACAGGATAAATTTTCCGGAAGTCCTTGCTTTTTCAGGCGTGTTACAGGCTGGGTCACCAAAATATATATATGGAATCTTTCTGCCTTGTGAACTTTTGCCGATGGAATGCATAGATGCAAATTCCGAAAGCGCACATAGTTTCTTATAAAAAGAAATCGTGCCGGAGTAGGTTGCAGATGATTTTCCCCCTGATTTTTCATATTGAGTAATCAGCTCAGAAATTTTATTCATTCTCATTAACGCGGATTTTAAATACAAACTTTTTTATGCTCTGCTGACCGGTGGTCACGCATCCCGGTTGGTGTGCATCCTGCGGAAAAAGCATTATAAAAGTTTCAGGTGAAAGAAGATACGGCTCCCCTTCTCCGGATAATTTAATGTAGTCGTTTGCCGGAGCATATTTTTCCACCACACCCATATTGGCAATATGATTGTAGTATATATATTCCTCTCCCTGTGTAACAATTTGTATATCAAGGTACCTTCTGTGTGCTTCCCAGCTGTTGGTATCAAACTGTTTTGATTCGTAACCGGAAACGACCACATAAGCAAGATCCCCCTGAATCACATGTTTCCCCTCAGGCAGGTTTTCCCAGCCCGGTTTTGAAAGGAAATCTATTGCGAGAGATATTCCCGGATTAAGTGAAGCATAATTGTTCAGATTTGAAATAGTATCTTTGATCATGATTGTATGTTAAGAAATTGTTAACAGAAAAATTATACGAATTTCAATCACTAAATTACGAATAAAAAAAAGTGAATTTATGGAAAAAATCAGAGTTTTATTTGTCTGCATACATAACAGTGCAAGAAGCCAAATGGCTGAAGAATTGCTGAAGAAATTAGGAGGCACCAGGTTTCATGTTTCATCTGCTGGTCTGGAACCGGGTAAGCTAAACCCATACGTGGTCGAAGTCCTTAAAAATGAGGGTATTGATATTTCAAATAAAACTCCGCAGGCAGTAGATGATTTACACCAGGCCGGTGTTGAGTTTGACTATGTTATAACAGTGTGCGATACAGAAGCTGCTGAGCGGTGCCCCATCTTTCCCGGAGGCGGCAAGCGCTTGCATTGGAGCTTCAGAGATCCTTCAAAATTTACCGGAACACACGATGAAATCATCTGGTATACGAGTGGGGTGAAATTGGAACTCGAGACTCAATTACGGAAA
>CAYYJL010000288.1:0-3087 GCA_964472245.1 uncultured Ignavibacteriaceae bacterium
GGTTGCAGGCGTTGCACATGAGATTAATAATCCGAACAGTTTTATACTCTTTAATATCCCGTATATAGAAAAAAGTTTAAAGGAGATTTTCCAGATAATTGAGTCCTCTGTTGATGACCCCGGCGACGTAAAAATCGGCTCTTTGCCGTACCACCGATTTAAACAGGAGATGGGGGATGTTATTGCGGATATGCATGAGGGAGCGCAGCGTATTACCGGTATCATTATGGATTTGAAAAATATAGCCCGTGCAGAACCGGAAGAAGAGAGGGAAAAGTTTAATCTTAAAGAAACGATATTGGGTGTTCTTCGCCTGTTGAATCCGGCTATGAGTAAAAAGCAAATTACTGCATCAGTGGAAATTGAAGAAACTACTATGCTTGATGGCGGCAGAGCAAAACTTTCTCAGGCGCTGATAAATCTTTTTACCAACTCTATTGAAGCTATTGATGAAAACGGTGGCAGTATTACTATAAGACTCAAAAAGCTGAACCCGGCACATCAAGCTCTGGAAATTATTGATTCCGGCGCAGGGATAGCAAATGAACTTCAATCGAAAATCTTTGAGCCGTTTTTTACAACCAAAAAAGGAATCGGCGGAACCGGATTGGGGCTTCCCTTAACGCGGACTCTTTTAGCGGGTCTTGGATATGAAATTGACATCAAAAGCAAAATGGGGGCAGGTACTACGGTTTCAATTGTTATACCTTCTCACCACATCAGCAATGGTGCGGACTACGAGGAATATTACCGGAATCGGAAGGAATAGTGTATATACGGATAAGCCCGATGACCGGTATATTAAACACGCAGCCATATATAAGCAGAGGGAACGAACCTAATGGTGATGCAGTTTAACTCTGTCCTGTGCAGCTGCTGCAAACAAGCCGGATGTGCTGATTGATTATTACTTAAATCGTTAAAACAAAAAATATATATGAATTCACTCACAAAAAAACTTTCATTTTTAGACCGGTATCTGACACTTTGGATATTTTGTGCCATGGCTGCCGGCGTGCTTTCGGGCTATTTAATTCCTTCGGCAGCAGACTTTTGGAATTCATTTCAGACAGGAACAACAAACATTCCGATTGCCGCCGGTTTAATATTAATGATGTATCCCCCGCTTGCAAAGGTAAAATATGAAGAACTGGGGGATGTTTTTAAAAATGTTAAAGTACTTATGCTTTCACTTATTCAGAACTGGCTCATTGGTCCTGTTCTGATGTTTACCTTAGCAGTCATATTTCTACAGGATAAACCTGAATATATGGCAGGATTGATTATGATAGGGCTGGCACGGTGTATTGCTATGGTAATTGTCTGGAATGAGCTGGCAAAAGGAGATACGGAATATGCGGCAGGATTAGTGGCGTTTAATTCAATTTTCCAGGTGCTGTTCTTTTCTGTTTATGCTTATTTTTTCCTTACTGTTTTGCCGGGTTGGTTTGGTCTGCAGACTTTTGCTGTAGCAATTACCATTGGGCAAATTGCAGAAAGCGTCTTTATATATCTGGGGATTCCGTTTATTGCAGGGATGATAACACGGTTTGCCTTCCTGAAAACAAAAGGGAAAGAGTGGTATGAGCGGAAGTTTATACCTGCAATCAGTCCGATAACACTGATAGCTCTTTTGTTTACTATTGTAGTAATGTTTTCCCTAAAAGGAGAATATATCGTTAAAATACCGCTTGATGTTATCCGGATTGCCATTCCCCTCGTTATCTATTTTATAGTCATGTTTTTTGTGTCATTTTATATGGGAAGGAAAGTGGGAGCGGACTATTCTAAAACCGCCACACTTTCATTTACTGCAGCCAGCAATAATTTTGAACTGGCAATAGCAGTTGCCATTGCAGTTTTTGGCATCAATTCGGGGGAAGCTTTTGCCGCTGTGATTGGCCCGCTGGTGGAAGTGCCGGTCTTGATAGCACTGGTGAATGCAGCACTTTGGATGCAGAAAAAATATTACAAAGAGGTTGAGGAGGGTACCATAAAACCACCCGATGTATGTCCATGAGGCAGTAAACCCGGCATGTTCCTCAAGAGGAGGAAATCTTAGATTTCCTTTAATGATAGATGATGCAGGAATGACTTTAAAAAAATATTGGTTTAGCCCGGTTAACCGCTCATGAGGGCAGCCGGCAAGCAGTGTAGATTAAAGAGCAGGCGGGTCAGGCGAATGAGTAGATATCCCATTCATCACTTCAGCAATCCGTTGAACAGCCCCACCTGCCAATACAAGGAAAGCCGGCTTGAGAATGGCAGCAAGTGTAATATATTTGTTCACTCTTTAAAATTAAAATAGAAAGCAGCGATGAAAAAGATTTTATACATAGCAGTTCTGACAGCGGTGGTAATGTTAATTCCCGGAGAAGCAGCGGCGCAACATGCCGGCGTAAATTTTTCCCTGGCATTTCCACGCGGCAATTTTTATGCAAATAACAAATCCACCGGAATAGGCGGCGGCGTTGACGCTGTGCTGGTTGAAGCAGTGCAGGGCGGCGTACGGTTTGGGATTGGTGCTAACTTAGGATTTTATACATACGGCGGTGAAGGCAGAGAAGCAGCATTCAGCAAAACGATTCCTGATGTATCCGTTGATGTTGACCGCAGCTATAACCTGACCAACTTCCACCTGCTTATGCGTCTTTCAACTAACAACACGTTAGTAAGACCGTATGTAGATGTACTGCTTGGCGGCACATATTTGTATACCAGCACTACGGTAACCAATCAGCATTCAGGTGAAGAAGTTACCTCTTCCACTAACTTTGATGATGCAGCGTGGAGCTACGGTGCAGGTGCGGGATTCCTGGTGAAGGTATATGAAAATAAAGAAGAAGACGGCTGGGGTCCGATATATGTCGATTTTAAGGTAAGATACCTTGCCGGAACCGAAGCCGATTATATCAAAAAAGGGGGCGTTGAGGTTGATGATAATAACGGAAAAGTCTATTATCATATTACAACATCCAAGACCGATATTCTTTCGGCACATTTGGGTGTGACTATACCATTTAGTTTCTCAAGTTTAAGTAATCTACAATACTATAATCTATGCCTCTTGCGTAGTGTTGGTAGGCT
>CAYYJL010000288.1:3097-4311 GCA_964472245.1 uncultured Ignavibacteriaceae bacterium
ATTAAAAAGATTGTTGCCATGGACCCGGGTAATACCCGGGTTTCATGTTTTTAAAGAGATGGAATAAAGAAAGGTGTATATATGAGCGCTGCCACGGGAGAAAATATTGAAATTGTCCTGCACAAACCGGAATATGCAAAATATTTTAAGTCGCTCAATGAAGAGTGGATACGGAAGTATTTTGCCATGGAAAAAGAGGATGAGGAAGTGCTTTCTGATCCGGACGGCCATGTACTTAAAGAGGGGGGATATATACTCTATGCAAAACAGGGTGACTCGGTTATCGGCACGGTTGCAGTGAGGAAAACAGAGCATGGTGAGTTTGAACTGACCAAGATGGGTGTTTCTCCGGAAGTGCGGGGCGGCGGTATCGGGAAAAAACTGTTGGAAGCTGCCATACAGGAAGCAAAGCAGCGCGGGTTTGAAAAGCTGGTGCTGTATTCCAATACAAGTCTGGGGAATGCAATTGGTCTCTACCGCAAATATGGCTTTATGGAAACACTCAGCATCGAATCATATTATCAGCGCTGTAATATTAAAATGGAGCTGCGCCTGCTGCCCGATACACCGGAGTATATCCGCGAACTAATAGAAAGATACGGAAAGACAGCCGACCTGGTTGAAAAAGCCGTAGAGCAGTTTCCGGAGGAGATGTGGACCTGGAAGCCGCCGGACGGCAAATGGAGCATTCATGAAAATCTGATACACCTTGCAGACAGTGAAGCAAACTCGTATATACGGTGCCGGAGGTTTTTTGCCGAGCCGGGGTCAACGGTGTTTGGTTATGAGCAGGATATATGGGCAAAAGAGTTGAAGTACCATAGTCTTCCTGCACGCAGGGCATTGGCACTCTTTTCCTCTCTCAGATTAATGACCTATGAACTGTTAAAAATTATGCCTGAAGAAAAGTGGGGTAACACTATATATCATACCGAGAACGGTGAGATGAACTTTATTGACTGGCTGAAGTATTATGAAAACCACACACATATCGGACAGATGAACAGGGTATTTGCCATGTGGAAAAAGCGATAACACAGCCGGTTAATTGGTAATGCTGTGTGTGATTGGGGAAGGTTGCCCGCAGATAACACAGATGAACGCAGATAAGTTTGCGGTAATTGTTGATTTTTCCAATTTACCTCATTCTGTGAATCCTCGGTTCGACTCCGCTCACCGACCCGGTTCGACTCCGCTCACCGACCCGGTTCGAC
>CAYYJL010000289.1:0-4301 GCA_964472245.1 uncultured Ignavibacteriaceae bacterium
TTAAGATAGGTATATTTTTCATGGGGCATAAGAAAAACCGTGGATATATCTTCATTGAGTTTACGGTTCATTAGTGCCATTTGGAATTCGTATTCAAAATCACTGATAGCTCTGAGCCCTCTGATAATTGCAGATGCGCCTGTGTTCCTTGCATGATCCACAACCAGCCCGCTGAATGTATCCACCTCAACATTTTCCAGATGACTGAGACCTACCCGGAGAAATTCCAACCGCTCCTCCACTGAAAACATCGGCTGTTTTGCCGGATTCACAGCAATGGTAACTCTCACCAAATCAAAGAGTGAGCATGCACGTTCAACAATATCTATGTGGCCGTTCGTTACAGGATCAAAGGTGCCGGGGTAAAGAGCTATTCGCTGTGCTGCCATAAATTATCTCGCTGCCAATCCCGTTGCGTAAGCACCTAAATCCAATATCCGTACAACCTCATTGGTAGCCGTGGAAATAATCATAACGTTTGAAGACTGGAACCTCATCGGTTTTGCATAACGGGGTTTGTATGTATCCATCTGATTACAGTTGGTTACATAGAGGTATCTTCCATCAGCAGATAGAGCAGAGCCATACGGCATTCTGAACGACTGGTGCTCAATAAAAGAGGTAATCAGCCAATCCTCTCCGGATTTGGTAACAACAGCCACTTTATTATCTGACATCAGATTAACATATAACTTATTACCGCCCGGAGCAATAGATATCTGCATCGGATGGGATGTAAAGGTTAACTCTTTTACAATATTCCGTGTAACCGCATCATAAACAATCAGCTTGTTGGATTTTCTGCAGGAGACATATATATACTTATCATCAGGTGAAACATACATGTGCATCGGTTCATGCACCGTTGTGCCTCCGCTTGACATTACTATATCATCTCCTTCAATATCTCCCGTTACCGTATTAATAACGGATATCCTGTCCTTGGTCAGGTTCGCCACATAAATTTTTGATGCGGTGCTGTTAACGGCAATACCGTGCGGAATTCCGGCTACGGGAATGTTCAATTCCCCAGTCAGCTGCATGGTTTCTGTATTAATAACATAGATTACGTTATAAGAACCTGTGGCAGTTGAAGATTTGGAAACAAATGCTCTTTTGCCGTCGGGAGAAAGTTCAATCATACCCGGGACTTCTAATCCGGTTACCTCACCCGCAACGCTGTTATCGGATATACGGAACTTGACAAACTTGCCGGCTTTTATCTGCGTTACATAAAAATAATCGCCGTATATCCTGGCATTGTGAGGAGCTATTGTGCTGGCACCGTTCCACACACCCAGGTTCAGCACACGGGAAACATATTTTTTATCCCCGTCTAGGATATACAACTGATCACTCGCCTGGCTGCATATATACGCCGCAGAAGCAGTATTCAATGCAGGTACTTCACCGGCGTTATTTTTTGCGCCGTTGTTAATCCAATTTTTAATGGTTAATATTTCTGCATCCGAGAGGGCAGGTCTATTATAAGGCATACGGTAAGAGCTGTCCAACAACTGTGTGGTAATCAGACGATATAGCAAACTTTCATCCGCATTAAACGGTATCACTGCTTCCCCGCCATAGGGACCATCCCCATGCTGCACTGCTTGTATTTTACCGTGCCCGTGACCTCCCCCGCTGCTGGTATCAGTACCGATATGTCTTCCCTTTGAGCCCTCCATCAACTTGCTGTATGTTTCAAATGAGATTCCGCCTGTTGGTTCTGCACCTGCGTGGCATCCGCTGGTAGCACATTTTGTAACAAAAACCGTTGCAACCTCGCGTGTTTCAAAACCGTTATGGTTTGCATCTATCGGATCAGGATTTGAGCCCGTATTTTCTGAGCAGCCGGAGTATGCGATTAATCCGGCAAAGGTGAATATTACGAAAAGGGGGAAAGTAAATTTCTTTACGGAAATCATATATCAAACTTTATAATAGTTAATAATAGCATTACAAAAATCTGGCAGATCATCCGGACGGCGTGATGAAATCATATTCCGGTCGGTTACAACGGGTTTATCAACCCAAACGGCGCCGGCATTTATTAAATCATCTTTGATTCCGGGTGTGGATGTGCAGGTATATCCGGATACAATTTTAGCAGAAATCGGAATCCATCCGGCATGACAGATATGAGCAACTAATTTGCCCGCATCAAAAATCTCTTTGGTCAGCGAGAGCACTTTTTCATCGCGTCTCAGTTTATCAGGAGCAAAACCCCCCGGAATTATCAGTCCGGTAAAATCAGCTGCATGAAGTGTATGGATGGCCGCATCGCTTTTACAAGGATATGAGTGTTTACCGGAATATACTGTCCCTTTTTCCGGTCCGGCAACCACTACTTCAGCTCCGGCTTCTATCATGCGGAGTTTTGGATACCATAGTTCCAGGTCTTCATAGACATCTTCTACAAACATGAGGAACCGGTGTTTTTTTAACGGGGACATATTAGAATCTTATATAAAAAATTTATGAGTACTGCGCGTTTATAGTAATTGTTTCCTGAGTACTTCCGGAAATCGTCAAAACAAAAGAAGTAATTTTCGGGGCTGAATATAAACACAAAATTACTATTTTAATTTAATAAATCTTTTTTTTACAATCAGTGCAATAAAACCATACTATTGAAAGAGGCGCAGGGTACAAAATATAAAGCAGCGGCTGCAGGTACGGCAGGAGCTGTTCTGATATATCTTCTGGTTCCCTCCACCGGCGAAAACCCATACGTATCTGCCATGGCGGCAATCGCATTTTTGATGGCAGTCCTGTGGATTACAGAGGCCGTCCCCCTGGCAGTTACATCTCTGATTCCTCTGGTGATGTTTCCGGCTATCGGACTCGAGAGCGGCGATAAGACCGCAGAGTCCTATATTAACTCAACAATATTCCTTTATCTTGGCGGTTTTCTGATTGCCCTCGCCATGGAAAAGTGGAATCTGCATAAACGGATTGCACTGAAAACAATTCTGCTCATTGGGTCAAAACCATCCGGACTCATCCTCGGGTTTATGACTGCGACGGGTTTTATTTCCATGTGGATGTCAAACACTGCCACTGCAGTTATGATGCTTCCCATAGGACTTTCAATAATCAAAAAATATTATGAACTTGCACCGGATTCCGGCAAGGAGCAGTTTGCAGTTCCTCTGCTTTTAGGCATTGCGTATGCCGCCTCAATCGGCGGAACGGCAACACTAATCGGCACGCCTCCAAATATTTCTTTCACACGGATTCTACCAATCATATTTCCCAACGCTCCTGAAATTAACTTTGGCAATTGGATGCAGCTGGCATTTCCCATAGCGCTGATCTTAATGATATTCTGCTGGGTCCTGATAACTAAAGTTATTTTTAAGGTGAGTAAAAAAGCGATTATCTCTAAAGACGAAATAAAGGTGGAGTACAATAAATTAGGTGTTGCCGCGTTTGAAGAAAGATTTGTGGCAGTTGTATTCGGAATAACAGCTCTCCTTTGGATAACCCGTGCTGATTTAATTCTCGGCTTTGCTGTGGTTCCGGGCTGGTCACGCGTATTTCCTTATCCCGCATATCTGAATGACGGAACGATTGCAATTCTTGCTTCACTTGTGTTATTTATAGTCCCATCAAAAAATACCACAGGCAGATTGCTGAATGGCGACGTATTCAACAAAGTACCGTGGGATATCATTTTATTATTCGGCGGCGGATTTGCACTTGCTAAAGGATTTGTGATTTCCGGATTATCAGGATATATAGGTAATCTTATGGGAGGCATCGGCGGGCTTCATCCGTTGATAATAACCTTTTGCATTGCGGTAATTATTTCCATGCTGACAGAGTTGACCTCAAACACGGCTACAACGGAAATGGTGCTGCCAATTCTGGCGGCTTTTTCGGTGGCTGCCGGAATCAACCCCCTGCTATTGATGATTACAGGTACGCTTTCCGCTTCCATGGCATTTATGCTGCCGGCAGCTACTCCGCCGAATTCTGTCATTTTTGGCTCCGGTATGGTGACTGTGCGTCAAATGACCAGGGCGGGAATATTTTTGAACCTGTTTGCTTCAATTTTAATTACTATCTTTGTGTACTTCCTGGGCATAATAATTTTTAATATTGACCTTTCCGTTATGCCGGATTGGGCAATAACAGCTAAAAATTAGAGGAATGATAACATATTCTGTAACTGTTCAAGTTCCGCCGGAGCCGGAAAAAAGCTGGGCGGAGTGGATGAAAAACGTCCACATACCAGAGGTCATGAAGACAGGGGCTTTCCATGGCTTTTTGTTTATGCGCTCTGTTGCAAAAACGGA
>CAYYJL010000290.1:0-4293 GCA_964472245.1 uncultured Ignavibacteriaceae bacterium
GACGGAATTGTAAGTTACAATAATGCATACTCCCCGTTAGACAGGAAATCCGGAAAACAATACAGTGCGCTGATACGCAAGATAACCGCCAATCAGGATACGGTATTGTTTTCGGGTGCGGAATCAACGGCGGGTTCTTCCGGAGAAAGCGAACCGCAGTTTCCATCAGATTTTTCCAGCTTGCGGTTTGAGTATTCTTCCATGAATTATGACGGCTCACTGGCGAGGTATTCGTACATACTGGAGGGATTAGAAAATACATGGTCTGCATGGACAACGGAAAGTCAGAAGGATTATACCAATCTGCCGCCGGGGAGATATACATTCCGCGTAAAAGCGAAAGATATATATGACCGTACCGGGGAAGAAGCGGTGTATGCTTTTACCATACTGGCTCCGTGGTATCTGGCGTGGTATGCACTTATACTATATTCCGTATGTGCAGTATTGCTCATGTATACTATCGTCCGCTGGCGGGTAACCTATCTGGTAAAAAAGAATATCCGGCTGGAGAATATTATTACCGAACGGACTCGGGTCATAACCGAACAGGCAGAAAAACTAAAGGAGATGGATGAGGTTAAGTCCCGGTTTTTTACCAATATATCCCATGAGTTCAGAACACCGCTGACCCTTATCATGGGGCAGCTGGAAGCGGTGAAATCTGCATTGTCTGATTTGCCGCTGAAGAAAAAACTTGAAATGGGATATCAGAATGCCGGCCGTCTGCTCCGCCTGGTTAATCAGATTCTGGAAATATCTAAAATAGAATCCGGAACGCAGACACTCCACGCGGAAGAAAAGGATCTGGTCGGCTTTATCCGGCATCTGCTTTTCACCTTTGAATCAGTTGCTGAGCAAAAGGGGATAACGCTGGAATTTATTAAGGGGCAGGAGGAAATTTCCGTTTGGATGGATACGGAAAAAATGGAAAGAGTTTTTATCAATCTTATCGGCAACGCGGTTAAGTTTACTGAAGCGGGGGGAAGAATCCGTGTTTCGGTTGAAGTCCTTAAAAATGAGGAGGGCGCAGCTGATGGGAAAGCAGTTGTAATAATAAAGGATACAGGCATCGGTATATCAGCTGACCGGCTGCGGTATATATTCGACCGTTTTTATCAGGCGGATCGTTCAGATAAGAGTGACACAGAGGGTACGGGCATCGGGCTTACTTTAGTGAAAGAGCTGATTGATTTACATAAGGGAGAAATATCTGCAGAGTCAGAACCCGGCAGGGGAACAGTAATGACGGTAAAACTTTTGCGGGGAGATGCCCATTTATCTGAGAAAGAAAAGAAAAGGTCCATTGCCGGAAAATCAACACATCAGGCAAACATTCAGGAAGAGCAGCTGCTGATTATGCAGGAGGGAACCGCATCATTTACTGAACACGAAGATACGATGACTGAAGATGCAAAGGATACCATACTGGTGATTGATGACAATACGGATATACGCCAGTATATACGGGAACAGCTTGAGGAAGAATATACCGTTGTGGAAGCAAAGGACGGCGTGAGCGGATTTGAAACGGGCGTGCAGCTTATTCCGGATCTTATCATCACCGATGTCCGTATGCCGGGCATGGATGGTTATGAATTAAGCCGTTCCCTTAAAACAAATACCATGACCAGCCATATCCCTGTAATCATTTTAACGGCAAGGTCAGGCACGGAAGATAAACTCATCGGATTGGAAACCGGAGCGGATGATTATCTGGTTAAGCCATTCAGCAGCAGGGAGCTAGTGCTGAGGGTGAAGAATCTCATCTCTATAAGAAAGCTGCTCAGGCAGAAATACGGAAAGCTGACGGATATTAATCCCGGTGAGATTGCAGAATCCCCCATTGACCGGGAATTCTTAGAGCGGGTGATTGGTACGATAGATAAGAACATAGGGGAAGAGACATTCGGGGCGGAACAGTTGGCGGAGGAGAATGCAATTAGTGTTTCCCAGCTGAACCGTAAGTTAAACGCCATTTTGGGGAAACCTGCCGGGCAGCTTATCAGAACCCGCAGGATGGAAAAGGCGGCAAAACTTATTTTGGCAGGTGAAACTGCTCTGAAGGATATTGCATTCAATGTGGGATATTCTGACCAGTCCAATTTTACCAGAACCTTCAAAAAGCACTTTGGGAAGCCCCCGGGAGAGTATTTAGGGGGATAATGCACAAAATTGAATAGTGATTGCGTTGTTTGGATAAGAAAAACAGGGTTTACAGGGGATAATTTGACACCATGATTTTTATTATTCATTTAAGCGAAAGAGTTACTCGATGAAAAACGTTCTTCTGCTTCTCTTGTTTCCAGTATTAATGACCGCACAAAACATGCTTTCCCCCAAATGGGTGCATCCCGGTCCCGTGGGTGCTTCCTTAGGTGTAGTCAAGGCATGGGATGAAAATAATGTTATCGCATTTGGTTCCGGCGGTAATATGGTAAAAACCACCGACGGCGGGCAGACCTTCAGTCATAATCCGAATGCCGGTTACCCCAGCACTCTCCCGGCTAACACTACTCTGGATATTTATGCGGCATATTATGTTAATGCCAATACATTTTATGCAGGCGGCGCTTTTGGTGTAACCAAAACTACTAACGGAGGAAATTCCTTTACTCCGATGGCTCCCGGATTTTTTAATCAGGGAACGGTGCGTGATATACTTTTTATTGATTCACTGACCGGATATGTTGCAGGTACATCGTACTTTAAGGTATCTAAAACTACGGATGGCGGGGCAACCTGGTCTGTTATGTCTTCTTTGCCGCTGACAACATATTATACTTTGGCAGTTTCCCCGTCAGGTAAATTATTTGCGGGAGGATTTAACAACTCCTCAGCAAATATCCGCTATTCAACCGACGGCGGAACGAGCTGGGCTACCGCATCCGCAGGGACCAGCACAATTAATGATATTGTATTCACTGACTCTTTAACCGCGTATACTTCCACATCCGGAGGTGTATATAAATCAACCGACGGCGGTACAACATGGGCAGCCATGGCTTTGAATGCACCAACAACTTCTGTTTTTTATGATATAGCTGTTCAGGGTAATACACTCTATTTTGCCGATGATGATTCACTCCTGTTCACAACACAGGATGGCGGAGCATCGTTTAACCGTATCAATTATCTGCCTGCAGGCATGAGTAACCAGATTATGCGGGCAATTGATGTAACGGGCAACTCGATATATATCGTAGGTGACAACGGCTATTTTATTAAATCCACCAATAACGGTGCCACATGGAGCAGTCCGAGCAAACTGTTTGCTGCGGGATTTGTCCAGGGGTTGTGGGGCAACGGCAGCGGAAAAATAATTGCTACGGGTTTAAACTCACCAACACAGGTTATGGTATCTGAGAATTACGGAGCAACATTCACCCCTGTTGCGCTTTCAGTTTCGGCTGCTGATTTACGGGCACTGAAAATGCTGGACGATCAGAACGGTTATGCTGTGGGTAACAGCGGCAGAATATGGAAAACCACAGACGGCGGATATAACTGGGCGTTATATACAGGTACCACTACCAATCAGGCATTTAATGATGTTTCGTTTTACAATGCACAGTATGGTATGGCTGCAGGCAATGCAGGCCAGTTGTGGAAAACCACAGACGGCGGAACCACGTGGAGTGCAATGGCCTCAATAGGAAGTACTGTTGCTCAAAACGGTATCTGCATGGTGGATTCCTTAACAGCTCTGGCAGTCGGCGGATTAAACATTAACAGAACCACTGACGGCGGTGCTACGTGGACAACTATTTCACCGGGATTTCCTGTTTCCCCCGCAAATAAAATAAGGATGTATAATGCAAGTATTGGTTATTTAATAGGCGGTACAGGTGCCTCTAATGCCGGATATATATTCAAAACAACAGATGCAGGGCTCACCTGGACCAATACTCACTTCCCTTATACGGGAACGATGTTATATAATATAGATTTCAGAAGTGTAAATGATTTTGTTGTAACCGGCTTCGGAGGCGGAGTTTTCCACACAACAAACGGCGGAGCAACCTGGACTCAGTTTAATCTGGGGCTGTTAAACATTTCCAGCTCACAAGTCACTGGCTGCAAGATACTTCCGGGTGATACGCTCATGGTAGGGGCAGGCGGTGCTGCAATTATTAAGGTTGCACTGCCGGCAATAGTGCCTGTGGAATTAACCGGATTTACGGCTTTTGCATCAGGTAATAATGTTACCCTTTCCTGGAGTGTTGCAACCGAACTCAACAACAGCGGGTTTGAAATAGAGCGTAAAAACAGCACAAACGGTACATGGACAAA
>CAYYJL010000291.1:0-4283 GCA_964472245.1 uncultured Ignavibacteriaceae bacterium
AGGAAGGGCATACAACGTTTTGCCCAAAATGCTCAAATGAATTGATAGTAAGGGACTGGCACCGCATTGTTAAGGATAAAGCGGTAAAAGGGAAGTGTTATAACTGCGGTTATAAACTCCCCGGCCTTTTTGTATAAAGCCGGGGATATATATTAAAGGATAAACTTACTCAGGTCCCTGTCCTGAACAATCACATCGAGTTTAGATTTAACATTTTTTGCCGTAATGCGGAATTCCTTTTTATCGAGTGCATCAGGCACTCCAAAAAGAATCTCATCAAGTAATGTAGTCAGAATGGTATGAAGCCGGCGTGCCCCGATATTTTCCACCTGCTCATTTACCCTGAATGCGATTGATGCAATTTCCTTAACACCATCTTCACTGAATTCCACTTTTACCCCTTCAGTTTCCAGCAGTGAGGCATATTGTTTCAGCAATGCATTTTGCGGAATGCTGAGTATTTTAATAAAATCTTCTTCAGTTAAACTTTTTAATTCAACTCTGATTGGGAATCTTCCCTGAAGTTCAGGAATTAAGTCAGACGGTTTGGATATATGGAATGCACCCGAAGCAATAAATAATATATGATCGGTTTTAACCGGCCCGTATTTTGTATTAACTGTTGAACCTTCAACAATGGGGAGCAGATCTCTCTGCACACCTTCACGGGAAACATCCGGTCCGCTGCCGCGATTATTTCCTGCTACCTTATCAATTTCATCAATGAAAACGATGCCGCTGTTTTCTGCACGGATAACTGCTTCTTTATGGAGGTTATCCATATCAATCAGTTTTTGTGCTTCTTCAGCAGCGAGGATTTCACGTGCCTCAGCGATAGTCGTTTTGCGTTTCTTCTTTTTCTTGGGAATCATGTTGCTCATGATTTCCTGAATGTTGATTCCCATATCATCACCACCAAGCGGTCCCATAATCTGCATACCAACTGCGGGCTGAGTGATTTCAAACTCAATCATCTTTTCATCCATATCACCGCGTTTCAGTTTTTCACGGAGCCAGTCCCTGGTTTTCTTGTTTGCAACGGGGTTTTCCGGATTTTCAGGGTCATCCTGCGCTTCCTGATTCGGCTGATTAATAACAACAGGCGGAATTAGTATATCCAATATCCGCTCGTCTGCCATATCAAGCGCCTTCTGTTTAACTTCCTGTGTTTTTTCTTCACGGACGATATTGACTGACATTTCTGTCAGGTCTCGGATCATAGACTCCACATCCCTGCCGACATATCCTACCTCAGTAAACTTGGATGCTTCCACTTTTATAAACGGGGCTCCTGCGAGTTTAGCGAGCCGGCGTGCAATTTCTGTTTTACCTACACCGGTGGGTCCGATAAGAATAATATTGTTAGGCATAATCTCTTCACGGAGATTGCCTTCCACCTGCTGCCTTCTCCACCGGTTACGGAGTGCAATGGCTACGGCACGTTTGGCTTCGTGCTGGCCGATGATATATTTATTAAGTTCCTGAACAATTTGAGTTGGGGTTAATTGTTTTAGAAAATCTTCTGAGGTCATTCCTTGCCTTTTGGTTCGATAATTTCTACGTTAATTTTGTCGTTGGTATATATACAGATTTGTGCGGCTGTTTCAAGTGCCTTGCGCACAATATCTGCAGCAGAAAGGGAGCTGTATTGTTTCAGCATCTTTGCAGCTGCCAGGGCATACATTCCACCCGAGCCGATTGCCACAATACCGTCATCCGGCTCGATAACATCACCATTACCGGATACGATAAGAGCTTTATCTTCTGCGATTACCGCAAGCATGGCTTCCAGCCGGCGGAGATATTTATCTGTGCGCCAGTCTTTGGCAAGTTCAACAGCTGCGCGGTTCACATTGCCTTTATACTGTTGGAGTTTATCTTCAAAACGTTCCATCAGTGTGAACGCATCTGCAGCGGCGCCTGCAAACCCGCAGAGGACTTTACCGCCTGCCAGTTTGCGTATTTTCATAGCATTGTGCTTCATGACAGTATTGCCGAGTGTTACCTGGCCGTCACCGCCAAGGGCTGCCTGGCCATTATGAACTATGCCGCAAATAGTTGTGGCTTTTATGGTGTTTTCCATAGTAATAATTTTTTTTTGAACAATTTTAAAAATATCAAATTTTGAGGTAAAAATCGGGGTAAAAATGGGCTCATCCCTTGTATTATATGGATTGCGCTGCCTGTCAGGACGCTTCGTTCGGGACGAAGCGGCCTATAATTTTAAGGGATTCCGCGGGAAGAGCAACTGGGTTAAAATATAAAAATAAAAAAAGGCCTCCGGGTTAGCAGAGGCCATAAAAGACAGAATTCAGTCTTATTAGAATTCGTAGTGTCCGGAAAGATATCCGAAAGTTTCTGAACCGGCAGAGATATTTTTAAGACCATCTCTGAGGATTTGTTCAGCAACGGTAGCATGGAGTTGGAATTTTCCGAATTTGAAACCAAGTCCAAGACGCAGATCACTGTCATGCATGGTACCGGTCATTTCATTCTTTGTTGTAGCTGTTGCCTGTGATTCATTAGTAAAGGAAGCTGTATTAGCAACATAACCAGCGCGGGCAGTTAACCAGTCCGTCAGACCCCATTCCAAACCAAGGTTCCAACCCGGGAATGAGAATGCAGAATTTGAAAGTTCCGGAGAAGCTGTGGTTGAAGGTGTTGTTTCATTCATAAGCATAAATGATGGACCGCCTGCCAGGAGGAAATCACCCATCTGATAATGAATACCAAAACCGACTGCTATGTGTGTGGTTGAAGCTAAGTCTGAAGAAACACCAGCTGCGTTGGTCTTTGTTCCGCTTTCAGTACCAAAAGAGACTACAGGAACATAGGTAAATTTGCTGCTTCCTTTGTAAAATGCACGTGCATTAAACATCAAGGAAGTTGATGAAGCTTCAATTTTCGGGGCTCCGCCGCCTGCTTCATAGGATGCACTTGGCATAACAACAGAAAGGTCAACATCTAAGTCAAATCCGGGAGAGAGCTTTCCGATTGCTCCAAGATTAAAACCAATCTGAGATGCGGTTCCTTCAGCTTTTACACCGCCTGCAGGAGTATTGCTCATACCGGTTGAAGCGAAGGCAACACCAAGACCGAAAGTCCAGTTGTTCATCATATAAGAACCGAGAATTTCAAAGTTGTTATCAAGTGCAGTAACCACTCCGCCGCCGGCAGTAGTGTTAACCATATTAACTACATTCATCGGGTCGAGTTTAGCAATGGTATGGTCTGACATGAAATCTTTTCTTGCCAGGATAGCACCAAGGGTAAAACCATGAGTAACCTTAAGATTGAAAGCTGCAAACTGACCAACGCCATCATTAGCAGAAACAGCTGCGCTGCCGATATCACCCCAAAGGAAATTGGAATACATACCTGCATAGGCAGGGTTAGTTTTCAGGTTTTCTGCATCAAGGATATATGGGTTATCGCCCAAGCTGTGATAACGGGCGTAGCCGCCTGTTTTTTCAAACTTTGCTTCTTCCTGAGCAAATAATAAACTGGAAACAAGTAAAAGGGAAAGAACAAATTTATACATAATGATTCATTCGTATATATTTATAAAATAATGTTATTTCGACAGTAAATCTATATTACCGTTCCTCACCTTGCAAATCGGTTTATGCTCATTTCGGGGGTCAGAAATTGCTGTTATTAAGGAATGCAGAAGTAGAAACTTTAAAAACTAAGGAGTCCCGTAAATAACACCATTTTTGATAACGGAATTACTTATAAGACGTAAGAAATTAAAGAAATTTTTCCGGACTGAGGATGCTTTGTTCAGCCGGCTGCGCTGCGGGTATCTTCTTGCTCAGCTTCATCATCAAAGGAAGTGTTTTCGGCCTGCAAAGTTTCCATGGGATTATATCTCCCCATGATTTCATTGGCGAGTTCAAAGTATGCGCGGGCACCGGGTGAAGCGGCATTATGAAGAACAGCGGGTTTCCCGAAAAACTCAGCTTCGGTTAGTGCGGATGATTTTGGGATAATGGTATGGAATATATAATCACCAATTGATTTGATCAATTCATTTTGAGTGATCAGCCATGCCTTCGTGTTTTTTTCATACATGGTGAACAGCACACCTTCTATAATCAAATCGGGATTATAGTTTGTTTTCACCCAGTTAACGTGACCAAGCATGCGCTTGAGTGCCTCAACAGAAAACTGGCCTGCCTTTACGGGAAGAATGATTGAGTCCGATGCAGCTAAAACTACGGTTGCTATTCCCTTGAGATAAGGGGGGCAGTCAAAGATAATATAGTCATAATCTTTGCATT
>CAYYJL010000292.1:0-4282 GCA_964472245.1 uncultured Ignavibacteriaceae bacterium
ATTGCAGCAGAACCGGCACGTCCCAGAAATGCGCCTTGACGTGTTTCGCGAAGCGTAGATGAATTTTGAACGCGGAATGAAAAACGGACTGGAGTTTACCTTTTATCCGGACGGAGGTTATGAATATGTGCGTACCTTTCAATTTGATGAGGAAACAGGTCCGGTCAGAAAATATTATCCTAATGGTTTGCTTGAATATCAATATCTTGCCGAGCAGGGAAAAATTGCCGGTGAGAAAGTTGAGTATTACTCAAATGGCCGGCTAAAGAAAGTTGAAACATATACAGCAGGCAAGCTCAACGGATTTATTAAAGAGTATTTTGAAAACGGAAAGTTAAAAAGAGAAGACTATTATACCGATGATAAACTTGCCACCAGCAAGTTTTATGATGAAGCCGGCAATCTTATTTCATCATTCGGTTATAATTAAAGAGGTGCAAAACAAATGAAGACAAAAAACATATTACTGCTTTTTACTGTGTGTACTATTATGCTGCATGCACAAACAGGTGAAGTGGTGCAAAAATATAAAGACGGAACCATTAAGGAAGTCAGAAACTATCTGAGCGGCAAACTGAACGGGGAGTTCAGAAAATATTATTCAACCGGAGTATTACAGGAGTCATCCACCTATAAAGATAATATACTGCATGGCCCTTCTTATTTATTCTCTGAGACAGGGATACTGCGGGAACAGTATTATTACAATCAGGGGAAATACGATGGCGTATATAACGGTTATTACCCCACCGGAGCATTGAAGGAAAAAGGAAGTTATTTGGATGGAGTACTGCATGGAGAATTCCGCAGCTATTTTGAAAGCGGAGAACTTTTGTCTGTAACAAACATGGTCAACGGCAAAAAAGAGGGACCGGGTAAAAGTTACTATAGAAATGGTGTTGTACAGATAAGTACTAATTATATGTCAGGTCTGGAGCATGATACAACAAAGTGGTACTATGAGTCGGGGGCATTAAAGACTATCCGTACATATTTTGAGGGGAATGTGCACGGAACAGAATATGTGTATGATGAAAACGGCAATCTGACGCATCAGAATGAATACCATTACGGCAAAGCCGACGGTGTACATAAATCGTTCAACGCCAAAGGGAAAGCGGTATCTGAAATAACCTTTAAGGGAGGACTGAAAAACGGTCTTGCCATAACAAGGTATGATGACGGAACTTTGTGGACGGAACAGAAATACACAAAGGATCTGCTGGATGGTGAATGCAAGATATACCGTAAAGACGGTACATTGTGGTATATAGAAATATTTACGGCAGGCAAACAGCAATCCACAAAAGAATTTGATACAAACGGTAAACAAGTGAGCGAAAAAAAATATGAGTAATAAAAAATATACCGTCGGTCTGATACAGATGCAGATTTCCGTTTCGCCGGAGGAGAATATGAAGCGTGCTGCAGAGTTTGTCCGTGAAGCAGCAGGCAAAGGGGCAAATGTAATCTGCCTGCCAGAGCTGTACCGCTCCCAGTATTTCTGCCAGAAAGAAGATATCGAATTGTATGAACTTGCGGAGGAGATTCCCGGACCTTCAAGCGAACTGTTTTCGAAACTGGCGAAAGAAACAGGTGCGGCTATTATTGTCCCGTTATTTGAAAAACGGGGGCTTGGGTTGTATCATAACAGTCTGATTACTTTTGATGCTGACGGCTCCCAGGTGGGTATATACCGTAAAATGCATATACCGGATGACCCAGCTTATTATGAAAAGTTTTATTTTACTCCCGGCGACCTGGGTTTTAAGTCCTTTGATGTAAAGTTTGGAAAAGTGGGGACGTTAATCTGCTGGGATCAGTGGTATCCTGAAGGCGCGCGGCTTACGGCACTGACCGGTGCGAGTATTTTGTTTTACCCGACCGCAATCGGCTGGCACCCGTATGAAAAGGAAGAACATGGTGCGCAGCAGCGGGATGCCTGGATGACAGTGCAGCGGGGTCATGCAGTGGCTAACGGTATATATGTAGCCGGCGTGAACCGTGTCGGGTTTGAGCGCCCTGTGCCTGAGCAGGCAGGCATTGAATTCTGGGGTTCCACATTTCTTGCTGATCCGCAGGGGCAGATTATTGCACAGGCATCAGATAACAAGGAGGAAATCCTGATTGCCGAAGTAGATTTGAACAGAATAGAATATATACGAAGAAACTGGCCGTTTTTACGCGACAGAAGAATTGATGCATACGGTGATATTACCAAAAGATTTATTGATTAAGGATATATGATACGAATACCTGCCGAGTGGGAAACCCACGAGTCCACACTGATTTGCTGGCCGCATAATAAAAATGACTGGCCGGGCAAGTTTACCCCCATCCACTGGGTATATACAGAAATTGTTTCCAAACTTTCCTTTTCTGAAAAGGTCAGGATTGTGGTCAAAGATGCAAAGCAGAAGCAATTTGTTTCTTCATGCCTGGCTAAAGTTGTTCATGATGAAGATAATGTGGTTTTTCATATTATCCCGACAGACCGCAGCTGGATGCGGGATTCTGCCCCAATCTGGGTTAAACAGAATGCAAAAGCTGCACCGCTATTGTTCGGATTTAATGCCTGGGCCAAATATGATAATTATAAAGATGACAGCAGACTCGGGGACCGTCTTTTGAAACAGATGAAAGTGAAAGGCATGACTGTTACCTATAAAGGGAAACGGGTGGTGCTGGAAGGCGGCTCCATTGACTACAACGGTGCCGGAACTTTATTAACGACTGAGGAGTGTTTGCTGGACCCGGTGCAGCAGGTACGGAATCCTGGCTGGTCAAAAGCGGATTATGAAGAGATGTTCCGTGAAACCATGGGAATAAAAAAGGTAATCTGGCTTAATAAGGGTATTGCCGGGGATGATACTCACGGGCATGTGGACGATCTGGCAAGGTTTGTCAACAAGGATACAGTACTCATTTGCAGTGAAGATGAGCGGGAAGATGAAAATTATCTGAATCTGAAGGAGAACCTGAAAATCCTGAAAAACCAGACTAATGCAGAAGGGAAGCCAATTAAAGTAATTAAGCTGCCAATGCCGTCTCCAGTATTATTCGACGGAATGCGTCTGCCCGCAAGTTATGCCAATTTTTATATCGGCAACACTGTTGTATTGGTTCCGACGTTCAATGATGCAAAAGATTTTGAAGCGCTGAAAATTTTACGCAGCTGTTTTCCGGACCGTCAGGTAATTGGAATTCACTCGGTAGATTTGGTCTGGGGCCTGGGCACGCTCCACTGCCTGACGCATGAAATTCCGGCGTAATACCTCACGTGTGTATTAAATAGATAAGGCGGTTTATGGATATACTCTTCCGTTACCTGAAGGACTATTGGAAACTGATTCTGCTTTCGCTGGCATTAGCTGCCATCAATCAGGTCTTTTCCATGCTCGATCCACTGATATTCCGGTATGTTATTGACAACTATGCGACGAAGTACAGCGACTATACGGAAGCAGAGTTCTTTAAGGGTGTTTTAACACTGCTTTCTGCCGCCGTGGGAGTTGCGTTTGTTTCCCGTGTGGCAAAAAACTTTCAGGACTATTACGTAAATACCATTACACAGAAATTAGGGGCACGTATATATTCAGACGGGTTGCAGCACTCGCTGGAACTGCCGTATCAGAAATTTGAGGATCAGAGAAGCGGAGAGACACTCGGAAAACTGCAAAAAGTAAGAACCGATGTTGAACGCCTGATAACCGCTTTTATTAATGTCATTTTTACCACGTTGGTAGGTTTGATATTTGTTATGATATACTGCTTTTCTATCCATTGGGCAATTGCCCCGATATTTTTTACTGCTGCGCCGATCATAGGGTATGTAAGTTCCTTGCTGAGCAAAAAAATCAAAGTGGTGCAGAAATCAATTGTGGGGGAGACTACTGCGCTTGCGGGTTCTACCACGGAATCACTGCGCAATATTGAACTGGTTAAAAGTCTGGGGCTTGCAAATCAGGAAGTGGCGCGGCTCAACTCCACCACTCAGAAAATACTTGCCCTCGAGCTGAAAAAGGTGAAATATATCAGAAGTCTCAGTTTTATTCAGGGAACTATGGTAAACTTTTTGCGTACCTCCATCCTGTTTCTGATGCTGTATCTCATCTTTGCGCAGCAGATAACGGTCGGGGAGTTTTTCAGTCTTTTTATATATTCATTCTTCATCTTCGGCCCGCTTCAGGAACTGGGTAACATGATTAATATATACCGGGAAGCAGAAGTATCAATCGTTAATTTCAAGGAAATCATGGATACTCCCGTTGATGTAAAACCG
>CAYYJL010000293.1:0-4279 GCA_964472245.1 uncultured Ignavibacteriaceae bacterium
ACGGGAGGCGGCTCCCCTGGCGGCAAACCTCAAATCCGTACTTCATACTTGTTTCAGAGGTTATGCTTCAGCAGACACAGGTAAGCAGAGTAATCGGTTACTACGATCGGTGGATACAGGAGTTCCCCGATTTCTGCTCAATGGGCGAGGCGAAGAATTCCCGCGTGTTGCAGCTTTGGTCCGGACTTGGGTACAATTCCCGTGCGCTCCGGTTAAAAGAATGCTGTAAGATTATATGCAAAGACTATAACGGTGTATTGCCAAAGGAAATACCGGATTTAAAAAAACTGCCGGGTATTGGTGACTATACTTCCGCCGCCCTGCTTGCCTTTGTATATAATATACCGGCACCTGTCATAGACATTAACATACGGCGGGTTTATCTGAGGGAGTTTAATCTGCCCGATACAATGACAAACTCTCAACTCTCTGAACTTGCAGCACGCTGCATTCCTAAAGGTAAGTCATCCGTATGGCATAATGCGCTGATGGATTACGGAGCAGCTCTGCCGAAAGAAGAAAAGCAAAAGTTTCCTCCTTTGACAAAACAATCGAAGTTTGATGGTTCTGAACGGCAGGTGCGGGGGGAAATTATAAGGCGGCTGCTCAAACAAAATGGGCAAACGCTGAGCACCCTCATGAAAGGAATCACTCATTCAGGCAAAGAAAAAATAATCCTGAAACTTCTTGAGGAAAAGATAATTACAAAACGAAAGGGCAGGTTATTTATCGCCGAATAAAACTAAAACGGGACGTCTCAACGCCCCGTTTCAGCTAAAGTGATATATACTTTATTTAAGCAGGGACATTTTTTTTACGACGTAATTTTCATTAACACGTAACGAATAAAAATAAGTTCCTGCAGGCAGACTGGAAGCGTCAAAATTTCTTGTGTACGTACCCGGCTCCAGATACTGATCATCAATCACAGCAACCGTTTCACCAAGGGGATTTATAACCGAGAGAAGGATTTTGCCGGCTTTATCCAGATTAAAGTTGATTGTGGTAGACGGGTTAAACGGATTGGGATAATTCTGCTCCATGCTGAAATATTCCGGTTTCTCCCCGGCATCAACAAACACCTCCTGAGAGTATTCAATACTGCCGTCAAAATCAATCTGTTTCAGACGGTATATATATCCGCCGTTCCGGTCAACTGCATCAAGATAGCGGTACTCATTTAGGTTTGTTGTTGTCCCATTTCCTTTTACGGTTCCACGGATACCCCAAACAGCGTTCTCGTCTGCATTTCTTCTTTCAACAATAAATTCTTTATTATTGATTTCAGATGCGGTTTTCCACTGCAGCAAAACTGTTTTGCCAGAAGCAGCTGCGGTAAAGGACGTAAGTTCAACAGGCACAGGAGGTATAACAGTTAAAGAAGCGGTTTTTATCACTATTTGATTATCCGGGTCAAACTGAACCGAAGAGACGGGCTGATTATAGTTAAAAGAAAACATTTGATTATTAAAACTGTTAAATACTTTTTGAGTAACACTTCCGCCGCCGGTAAAATTAACCTTTATTTCAATCGGCATCTGGAAATATATTCCGGCTTGTGTCTGCTTTGCAATAAACCCAACGGTATATACACCATTGCTTTGGGTTATAAAATAATTATTCTGATAAAGCGGATGATTCGGGGCAAATACCCATTGATCAAAAAACCAGCTGTAATCCCCGCCTGTGGTGAGATTAACCATATCTTTCAAATCATTAACAACAGCAGATTTATATTTCAAGTGAGGTGCATTGGCATAATTCATCACACTGGCAAAAAATAAAGAGTCGCCCAATGTATATCGTAGTAAATGCAGAACACATGCGCCCTTAGCATACGTGATCGCATAGTTAAACAAAGTATTGGTTGAGGGTGTGGTTACTGCCCAGGAGGGGTTTGATATTGCCCATCCGGGGTTACCGCTCATATATGAACTCGCTTCAGATTGTATTGCGCTCTTGTATGCAGTATATCCTCCGCTGTATTCATCCCATAATGCTTCCGAAAAAGTTGCAAAACCTTCATTCAGGAATATATCCGCCCAGGTTGCACAGGTTATCATATCGCCAAACCACTGATGTGCATATTCATGAGCTATTAAAGATCTTGACCAGCAGTTGGGGCATAAACTTGTGAGAGTCTGGTTTTCCATACCTCCCCAGGTGAACTGATTATTAAGGGTTGCAAATCCGTTTTTTTCAAATGGGTGTGTACCAAATTTTGAAGCAAAATATGTTGTCAAAGGGACAATCATTGTTTTCATTGAATTCAGATTGGTCTGGTTTTCTCCCGCATTCCAGTAAAATCTGATAGGAAAAGTTTCAGACGGATTGGAGGGGTTGGTATATTGCACAATATCCAGATTGTAATTTACCTTACCGCTCATTACCACAAGGTACGTAGCGACAGGATCCCGGCTCACCCAACTGTAATATATAGTATCTGCAGTTTTTACCGAATCAGCAAGCCGGCCGTTAGAGCCCAGTTTAACCGTTGCAGGCACTTTTGCGCGGAGACTTACCGTTGCTTTATCGGATGGTTTATCCCAGCACGGGAACCACTTTCTTGCGCCTTCCGGTTCTGCATCGGTAAAAATAAAACCGTTGCTCACATAAAATGCATTATCACTTACATTTTTATGTTGGTAGTTAATTTTAACTTCAAGAGTTTCACCAACTGCATATACACGGTCAAGCGTTACAGTAAGTATATTATTCGAATGGACGAAGGTCATTCCCGCTAAACTTACTGCATCAATCTGCAGCGAAGTGTTAACAGCATGTAACTGTATATTACTAATAACTGAATCTGCTTTTAATGTTATAACAACTGATGCGGTAAAGTTCTTTGGGTAAGGAGAGATAAAGTTCTGATACAAATCCAGGTCAAGTTTGTAATCAACAACATCATAAGCATGTTTAATATCTGCGGCTTCAAGAGCAATTAATCCCTGCGCCTGAGTTTTTTTAGATGAGCAGTAAACTGAACCCTTTTCAAAAACGGGACCATTCTGGGCAAATACTGATACAGAAAATATGATGAGGAAAGAGAGGAGAGCAGTAAATTTTATATTCATGTTTGATTTCCTGAAAAATAAGAATCGCATTATAAAATATAAGGAGAATCGCCTGCCGTTATCCTCCACGCTGCTTTTCCTCTTGAAAATATAGTGTATAAATTTTCAACGGTACCGATGCCCTAAACCGATTGTAGTGGAAGTAATTCAGGCAGGGAATGAAAATATAAGACCCCAGATTAAGCAGCGAAGTTCCGGTTAATTCTTCTACCGGTGCTTGGCGATATTCATTCGACTGGTTGAGAAGCTAATCAGAAAGCATAAATAGTCAGAAGAGTATTTATATCGCAGGCCGAAGGAGTATTTACTGCCGGCTCTCATTATGTCATCCCGGTTAGATAAAATTCAAAAAAGTTTGAGTCTGTACAACTTTATTTATCCGGGTATATACCGGAATAATTTAACCAAGAATTATTAAAAGCGTAACAGCCAGAATAGCTATAATTACCAGCACGAGTCCTGCTGTAAAGAGTCTCTTTGTCCGCCGTAATTCTGCCTGCTGTTGCTCAAAATGTTTTACGCTGGAAAGGTAATCCCCTTTGCGGATATCCCATTTCTCTTGCCAGTCAGACTTCACAAAATTATTATCCATCATATTCATTTCATCAACACCATTTTTCGTGTAAATTTCAGCTGCCCGTTTATGTACAGGGCATATATATATATACCGCTGGCCGAATGTATTCCGGCTGCGTTAAATTCTGCATTATAAGAACCACCCTCATGATATCCCTCAGTTAAGGTCAAAACCTTTGCGCCGGTACCATCAAAAATGTCAAGCTTTACATAGCCGGCTGCAGGCAGAGCATAGGTAATTTTTGTAACCGGATTAAACGGATTCGGGTAATTTTGAAAAAGTTCAAAACCGGAACTGCGCGGCTCCACAAACACTACTGCTTCATCAGAATAATGATTACTGCCATCAAAGTCTATTTGCAAGATTCGATATTTATACGTGGAGCCGGTGCTTATGCCGGAATCATAAAACTCATAATCATTGGGAGACAAAGTAGTACCGTTTCCGCTTACAAACCCCAGACTCTTCCACGATTTTCCCTGTTCCGCCCTCTGAATGTTAAACCCTGAATTGTTTTTCTCGGAAATGGTTTTCCAGTATAATTTTACTCTGGCACCTTCAACCATAACTCTAAAATAGCTAAGCTCAACAGGAATAGTCCCCATTGCAACTGCCTGGTTGGAAT
>CAYYJL010000294.1:0-4277 GCA_964472245.1 uncultured Ignavibacteriaceae bacterium
AAAGCGGATAATCAAAAAGCATATCAAATTCATTTTTGTAAAACGGAATCAGATAATTAATATTATCCCAAACTTCTCCGAGTAACAATATATCAGGATTTATCCCTTTAATATATTTCCGGAATTCAGCCCAGTATTTATGCGGCACTTCCTTTGCAGCATCGCAGCGGAATCCGTCAACTCCGTCATCAAAATTACCATCTCCATTGGGGTCCATCCAGAATTTAGCAACCTCGAAAAAATAATCACCAACCGGTTTATGGTTAAAATCCAGTTTCGGCATTTTTCGTTCGACCCCAAAATGCGCCCAATCACTATTCTCATTATTTTTAAATTGATACCAGGGGGAATACTTGCTTGCAGGATTTTTATATGCGTCAAGAAAGAAAGGATGAGTGCTGTCTGTATGATTAATGACAAAATCCATAATCACCTTTACATTACGCTTTTTGCTTTCTTTCAGGAATTCCCTGTAATCATCAAACGTACCGTAATCCCGCTCAATACTGTAATAATCAGAGACGTTATAGCCATGCTCGGTGGTGGATTCATTCCAGGGCATCAACCAAAGTGTGTTAATGCCGAGTGTGTCAGCAAGGTAACCAAGCCGCGATGTTAACCCTCTAAAATCACCTATGCCATCCCCATCGCTATCAGCAAATTTCCTTATATATATTTCATAGATTATTGCAGAATCATAAAACCCGGGCGAGCCAACCGGGAGTGTATATCTGTCAAGAAAAAAACGGCTGATAATCTCACCGCTGTTATTACCGGCAGAATCCATAAAAGAAATGCGTATATCATGTTCCCCATCCGGTAGATCCTTCGGCATTTCGGCTGTGAGCCAGTTTCCCTTCAGAGAAAAAGTAACAGCAGTTTCGTTAAGGGAAAGCGAAACTGACGCGGGAACCACAGGACCGGCAAATCCGGAAAGAGAAAAAGAAATTTTTTGTAATTTCGTTATCCGCTGCCCGGGTGCAGGATTGATATCTGATATATATGGTTTACCGTAAGGTATCGGAGAAATAACCCCATTCTGCCACTCATCTTCTGTGATAAAAGGGGCATTTGGGTCCGTTATCCAAAGGGTATCGTTTAACACAAACTTGTAGTGATATTCTCTTCCGGGTTCGAGTTTTATCACTCCCGTCCAGAAGTTCTGCGCCGCATCAAACCGGAATAAAAATTCCCCCGCTTTCCACCCGTTAAATGAACCGGCAACAGAAACGGATTTTAGTTGAAATGCGTTTGTATGCCGGTAGAAGAAACGCGTTCCTTCCGGATCCGGTTTCGGGGAAAGACTTTGGGAAAAAAGGCATCCCGTCCACAGAAAAAAGAGGAATTTGAATATCCCCCTCATTGGTATCCTGGCATTGCTCACAATCTGAATCAGTTCTTCCGTAAGTTTTCGTAACGCTTTTCTAATCATATCCCAAAGTTAAACTTTTTGCGTGAATAGTAGAAAAAAAATCGCAATTACGGTAATTTTGGATAACATTTCACTATTTTTGGCGAAAACTGCCTTTTGCAAGCGGGTGATATCCCGACTAAAATTTCCGAAAATTTTGCCCCTCGCCCCCCAAATAACAATATTTTTATTTCAAGTTAACCTCCGCTTGGTTAATTTTAGAATTGGTTTTCTAAAACTTATTCAAACCGGAAATTAACCCACTCAATGGATGAAACTGAAAATATTAAAACTATCGCTGTCAACAAAAAGGCGCGTTTTGAGTATTACATCCACCAAACCTTTGAGGCGGGCATCGTTTTAACAGGTACTGAGGTTAAATCGCTCAGGGCCGGCAGGATTAATTTTGTGGATGGTTATGTGGATATCGTAGCCGGAGAGGCCTGGCTGAATGGAGTCCATATCAGCGAGTATGCTCAGGGAAATATAGCCAATCATGATCCGGTCCGTAACAGGAAGCTGCTTCTCAACAAAAGTGAATTGAGAAAGCTTGGTCAAAGGGTGGCTGAAAAAGGTTATACCATAGTCCCGTTGAGGGCTTATTTTAAGGGGGGGAAGGTAAAGATTGAAATAGGCGTTGCTCAGGGGAAAAAATTGTATGATAAACGATCAACTATACAAAAAAGAGATGTCGAACGCGACATTGAAAGAACAATAAAGAACTAACCATGAATACATTGTTTTTCATGATATTTTTAAAAGATTATTAAAGTAGGAACCACACTGATATTGCAGTTTCCCCCGCTGAACGAACAAATGGACCTCATCAAAAGAGGTGCCTCTGAAATTATCCCCGAAGAAGAACTTGAACAAAAGATTTCCAAGTCTTTAAAAAACAACTCCCCATTAAATATTAAATTGGGCTGCGACCCAAGCCGTCCAGATCTGCATTTAGGCCATTCTGTTGTGCTGAGAAAATTGGCGCAGTTTCAGGAACTTGGTCATCAGGCAATCCTTATCATAGGTGACTTCACCGGAATGATCGGCGACCCATCCGGCAGAAACGCAACGCGCCCGGCTCTTTCTTTAGAGGAGACCAGAGAGCACGGAAAATCTTACTTTGAGCAAGCAGCAAAAATCTTAAGCCGCGAAAAAACGAAAATCGTTTACAACAGCGAGTGGCTTTCCAAAATGAGCTTTGAAGATGTTATCAAACTCGCATCCAAATATACCGTTGCCCGGATGATAGAACGGGATGATTTTACCAAACGATTCCGTTCCGGTGAACCAATCAGTCTGCACGAGTTTCTTTATCCCCTCGCCCAGGCGATGGATTCTGTTGCTATCAAGAGTGATGTGGAACTTGGCGGAACCGATCAGAAATTCAATTTGCTGGTTGGACGTGATATACAAAGAGAATTTGGTATTGAACCGCAGGTTATCCTGACCATGCCGCTTTTGGTTGGCACCGATGGTGTTGAAAAAATGAGTAAATCATATAATAATTATATCGGCATCCACGATACACCGCAGGATATATTCGGTAAAACTCTTTCAATCCCTGATAATCTTATATACGAGTATTTTGTTTTAACCACTACTGTGGCTGCTGAATATCTCGCTGACGTTAAAGCCAAGCTGCAAGACAGCAGTGTAAACCCGCGTAATATCAAACGGGATTTGGCTGAAAAGTTAGTAACTCTTTATCACTCCGCTGAAGCCGCAGTAACAGCACGTGAAGAATTTGATAAGATTTTCATCAAAAAAGAAATTCCGGATGATATAGAGGAAGCGGAAATTACAGAATCACCTGAAGGTCATACTATTTTGGATATACTGACGGATTATAAGCTTGCCCCCTCAAAAGGTGAAGCAAGACGCCTTGTGCAGCAGGGCGGAGTTTCCATCAACGGTGAAAAAATAACTGATGTTGCCGGTAAAATTACTCTGCTGGATGAAAATATTCTTAAAGTGGGAAAACGCAAATTTTTAAAATTAATAAAAAAATCATAAGGAGAACACAAATTGTATGTACCAACCAAAATATTCTTTACCAAAGGGGTAGGGAGACACAAAGAATACCTTACATCTTTTGAACTTGCTCTGCGCAGTGCAGGTGTTGAAAAATGTAATTTAGTAACGGTAAGCTCTATATATCCTGTCGGCTGTAAAAGAGTTTCCAAGGAAGAAGGGCTCAAGCTGCTTTCGCCCGGTCAGATTACCTTTGCGGTTATGGCGAGAAACTCTACCAATGAACCAAACAGGTTAATCGCTTCCTCCATCGGTGTTGCACTACCAGCAGATCCGGAACAGTACGGATATTTATCCGAACATCATCCGTTCGGTGAAACTGAAAAAGTTGCCGGTGATTACGCTGAGGATTTGGCTGCAACCATGCTTGCCACCACACTTGGTGTTGAGTTCAATCCGGATACAGACTGGAGTGAGAGAGAAAATATATATAAAATGTCCGGAAAAATTGTACGGTCATTTAATATTACACAATCAGCTGAAGGTGATAAATCCGGTCTATGGACAACGGTAATCGCCGTCGGTGTGTTGCTTCCCTGATAATTTTTCATAGCGGGGGGTTCCCGGCGGGAATTCCCCTTATGAAGGTTTATCCGTTTTATATATTTTAATAATCCGGTCAATAACAACCAAAATACTGACCCCCAGCAGTCCGATGATCATCGGCTCGATAAATACCAATTGTTCCGGTATAATTCCTACTTCCCTCAAAAAATGCCAAACTATGGTTGTAAGTGACCCTAAGGCGAATGCCAGATTCATTAGTTTGGAATCTAACTTATACTTCGGGAAAAATGATGTAAGCGTCGCCAGCAGCATTCCGGGCACACAGACC
>CAYYJL010000295.1:0-4270 GCA_964472245.1 uncultured Ignavibacteriaceae bacterium
TGGGACTGCGCACTTCTTCTGACTGAAAATATACTGCAGCATCTGCCGGGAGCAGTTTTTCCGGACTGTCAAATGCGGTGACATATTTTTGTGCGTTTTCAAATACCGCTTCGTTTTCCCTTCCGTATTCGATCAGACATTCAATGGAATCAAAGTAATATATTTTCCCCTTATCAGTTATCATTTCTGAGCCGAACTTTTTATCCATTACTGTCATTTCACAATGAGCACAATTCACTTTTCCATATTCAATATCTATTGGCCCCTTTGCCCCGCAGCCTGCCAGTAATGCTGAACTCATTAAAACCGGTATTATTGCGAGCGTGCCTTTTTGTCCCTTGTGCTTTCCGCTTCGGGTATAGATAAACGCCGCAAGCAGTATCGCTGCACCTATGCCTAAGCTGCCGGTGTAGGGGAAAGAAAATGCATTTATATTTAATAACTGTTTTGATCCGATGAGCGGAGGTTGATAGGTTAACCCGGGCACCTTAATTGGTGCATTGGGATTCAAATCATGCCCGTAATCATAACCCCATGCATAAAAATCATACAAGCCAATTATCCCTGTCACTATTAATATGATAATCCACCCTAAAATCATTTTTCTCCGTGCTGAAAAAGCGGCTGCAAGCCCAAGCAAAGTCATAATAATTATTATATACGGCATATAGGTCAGCTCCGGTATTGCATCCGGCTCAATGGTTTTCATTCCTATATAATGATTCAGCGCATTAAGTGTGTTAAGGTCATTACTGTTTACCCCTGTTATCTGATGAGCCCATATATATAATCCCAGTCCTTCGGGATACTGCGGTGCTTCTAAATTAATTTTCCAGATCGGGAAAACCAATGCGGTCAGCAGTAAAACCGAGGCAATCGCCATCAAGATCCGCATTCGTTTGTCCATTGTTTTTCCTTTCTTAGTTACAGATGAAAGGAGATACCGTTCAGTACAGAGGTTATGGTATTCAAAGCTCTTTTATTATGCTTAACAACGATTAAGCTCATAACCTTATCCGGTATCTCCTTCCCAATTTATTATTTACCTGTGCCAAAACTTAACGGCACATTATCCCTGGATACTCTGGCGTATCCCTGCATTTCCTGATGAAGTGCAGAGCAGAAATCAGAACAGTAGAATGGATATATGCCCGGATTCTTCGGTTCCCAGGTAATAGTTCGCGTTTCACCCGGCATGATAAGTATTTCTGAATTGTTATTACCCTTTACTGCAAATCCATGAGGCACATCCCAATCCTGTTCTATATTGGTAATGTGGAAATATACTTTATCACCTGGCCTGATTCCTTCTATATTATCCGGCGTAAAGTGGCTCCGGCTGCTGGTCATATATACGTGAACATTCCTGCCATCCCGTGTAACCCTTGCTTCCTTTTCCGAGGAGGTTTTATACGGATGTTTATTCTTTTCGATTGGATATATCCGCATGAAATCTTTGGTCAGGATATCCGCTTTTATGCCTTGTGCATAATGCGGCTCACCAATGGTTGGAAAGTCCAACAGCAATCGCATCTTATCCCCGCTGATATCTATCAGCTGAGCGGACTGTGTTAATGCCGGTCCGGTCGGCAGGTATCGGTCTTTTGTGATTTTATTCAGTGCTATCAGGTATTTACCATCCGGCTTTTTGGTATCGCCGCCCATCACCAGCAAATGCCCTATGGAATAATACGCGGGAATTCTATCAACCACTTCCCAGGTTCCTATTTTCCATTTAACAACTTCCGATGAAATAAATGCAGAGGTATATCCATAACCGTTGTCATCAAATTCTGTATGAAGAGGTCCAAGCCCTGCATCTTTCACTTCACCTGCAAGTATGGCATCATATTTAAGAACCGGTATTCCGTACACTTCACTTTCAAATTGTTTTTCCTTGATTGCCTTTTCCATTTTTGAAAAAGAATGAACGGGAATCAAGGCAGCAAGTTTTCCGCCTGCTGCTATATACTCACCCGATGGGTCAACATCCACTCCGTGCGGAGATTTTGGCGTCGGTAAAAAGTATATAAGTCCCGGGCATTCTCTCGGGTCCAGCATCTTTACTGTTTTAAATGTTTCTGATTTTGCTGTCTGTGTTTCATGATCCATGTAATTGTTTACATATGTTCCGGGGAAGTCCTTTGCCTTTCCTTCAGCAACATACTTTTCGGCAAGTTTCCAATTCACCGCTGCTATAAAATCTTTGTCATTTTTGGATGCATTAATTTCCAACAGAGTATTTGCCTGCTCGGAATTATATGAGGTAAAGAATACCCAATCGCGGGAAACTCCCTTTCCGGGACGTGCCAAATCATAATCAAATCCCGGCATGGCGATCTGAAAGGCAAGCTTCATTCTTCCTGATTTTTCGTCAACCTTAATAAAGCTTATGGTACCATGGTAGTTTTCTTTATATGATTTTATAGAGGGGCTGTCCTCTCCGAAAGGCACACTGAATCTGGTGGAAGCAACTACATACTCCGAACTTTCAGTTGTATATGGTGAACCGTGATTGCCTGCAGAATTTGGTATCTCAATAATTTCTACTGTCTCAAATTCTTTTAAATCAATACGTGCAATTCTTGGTGTGTTATTTCCGTTAATAAACAGCCAGCGCCCATCATTCATTCCATCCTTGCGGGAAAGTGAAGGATGATGTGCATCATCCCAGGGCACAAATCCGTGTGAAGTATTCAGCATCGCTTTGGTTTCTTCTGAATATCCATAACCGGTTTCCGGATTCTGTGAAAATACAGAGATAACCTTAAACAATCTGCCTGAGGGAATTCCATAAACTGAAACCTGCCCGCTGAATCCGCCGCTCATAAATGTATAAAACTCATCGTAATCCCCGGGTTTAACATACACCCGTGATGCAGCATCACCGGTATCCAAACTGTTTTTAGAGTCACTGCATCCCATAAAAGCTGCAGCAGTTATAAGTGCAGCTATCGGTAAAAAGAAGAGGTACTTTTTCATACTGGGCTCCTGTTATTTTTTTGTCTGAGTTGCTGTATATCTGAAATATTCAAGTATCAGCAGAGCATCATCATTAGATATATTCTGAAAAGGCATCGGGGTCATATATTCGGCAAGCATCTTTTTTGCTTCAGGATGTTTCCGCAGCATCTCTTCCGGATTCAGCATCATGTTCATTGCATATTCCGGTGTGCGCCTGTTTAATAAATCCCCTTGCGCCGGACCCACATAACGTTCATCAAGTTTATGACATGCAGAGCACTTTTCGGTAAAAAGCTTTTCCCCTCTTTTTACTTTCATCATGTCTAATTCCGCCAGCGTTAGTTTCGCTTTAACCGGACCAACTCCGTTTTCCATTTCAAAATCACTCAGTCCGTTTGGGTTTGCCGGCCGTGAAATTTCCGGCGCTGCCTCAGCTGTATCATTCTTATCCCCGCAGCCGGTAAATCCCAGCAGGATAAAAATCACTCCTGTTATCGATAAAAATATTTTCATCGTTTCTTTCCTTCTTTAATCAGATAAATTTGTCTGATTTAATCTCTTAAAAAAAACCCGCTTACTGAAAGAGCGGTTAACCCGTCTATAATAATCGGATAAAATTGTCTGATTAAAATTAGTAAAATTATTTTTATTTGTCAAGTTTAATTTTCATGGAGGAGAAGCAATGGAATAAAAATGCCTAAAATGGCCGTTTTTCAGCCCATTTCAGCAGAATCATGGAAAATTATCGTGTGATCAGTGTAATGAATCCCGTTGAGCACCAAAGTTTTTCATCCCCACACCCCAAAATCGGCTGCTTGCTTACTGCCAGATCACCCTATCCCCGACGGCAATACCATGCCGATCGCAGAATCCCGCTACCACTTCAATCACGTAAGTAGCCGGCTTGGTGGATTGGTAGGACTGCTGCGATAACGTTTTAGTATTCCGGTGAATGGTAACAATCCGCTTATTGGCATCAACAAAAACCATATCCAGTGATATATACGTATTCATCATCCAGAAGGAGCGTATCTCCTCATCCGGAAAAATAAACAGCATCGCCTGATTTTCCTCCATGCTCTTGCGGTACATGAGTCCCAGCATCCGTTCATATTCAGTATCGGCCACTTCCAGATCAACGGCAATTCTTTTCTGTCCCAGGCTATCTAAAAATGTAAGTTCCCCCTCCTTTTTAAACTCGTAATGTGTAGTCTCCACCTCTGCCGGACCTCCCGTAAATATATCTTTAAGGAAATACAAAGCCGCTGCAATAACCACCACAGCAACCACAATAATCTTCAGTGCA
>CAYYJL010000296.1:0-4265 GCA_964472245.1 uncultured Ignavibacteriaceae bacterium
ACCCATTCTTTTGTAGCCCCCTTGATTATCCGTACATCGTCTTTAATAGCATACTCCCCATAGCCGCCGGCTTGTTGGATATAATAATTATAGTCCTTACCCGGCTGATAAACCTGAACTCCGTTCTGTTTTATATATCCGATTAAATGAACATATTTATCCTTCTCAGGAACAACCACGTAGTCACCATCCCGCACAAGTACCTCTTTCGCCTTGTTCATATCGCTGCGTAAATCTATTAATGTGCCGCTGAGCAGACTCCGGAAACGCACATCCATTCCGAAAAAAGTTGTATCAACCTCATCAAGATCAGACATTCTGTAAAGACTGATGAATTCATAATCGCGGTAAAACTTGAGTGCCGAGGTTATATACTCCCTCACTTCCTCTTTTTCCTTGATACCATACTCCCTGAGCAGAAACAGAGGGGGCAGCAGCTCCGCTTTAACAATTCTAATCTGGGAAAGATCTGCATTGGGCTTTAGTTTTGCCTTTTGCAGAACATCAAATAATGTTGTTGAGTTGCGGGAAACCGGAAATTCCCCCTCATTAACAACTTCTCCGGCTATATATGCCTTAAAATTCTTTCTACCGGTTTCTTCTCCCCCAACCCGGATTCTATCACCGCGCTTCAGGGGAAAATCATCACTCAGTTTCACCGAAAAAACCTGCTCATTGTTTCCGCTGAAATCCAATCTGGAGATTTCTGCAGTCTGAACATCATCATATGCTTTATTAATTCCCAGGGCTATTGCTATTGCGTCACTTAATTTATCTCCGTCAACAAACTGATAAGTCCCCGGTTTGTTAACTGCTCCGGTGATAAAGAAAAAGTTACGGTCTATATCAAGCGGGGGGAATATTATAACATCTTCGTTGCGCAGATAAGGATTTAGCGTTAAATCCCCTGTATTGCGGAATTTCAATAAATCAATAATCTTTTCTGACTTATCCGCACGAACAAGTCTTATATTGCGGAGTGGCACTTCTGTATTTTTAATCATTTTTTCCAGAAGTTCTTTTTCCTGGGGGAGTATACTTAAGTAATTCTGCCTGGCTTCATTATATATACGGGTGATGAACTGATCAAGCTTTTCATTTGGCAGGGCGGCAAAGGTTCCGGTTACCAGAAAGTCACCGCCTATGGTTACGGATATACCAAAGCCGGATCTGAGGGGATTATCATTTTGCGTTTGTGCAGCAAGCCCAAAAGAATATATAAGAAATGCAGTTGCTAAAAGTCTTTTCATACGTTAGATATATTTTTGTTTTATCTGTTTAAATACTGATTTTTGTAATAATCCATATATTCCCCGCTGATAATGGATTTCCACCATGCTTCATTTTCACGGTACCAGTTGATAGTTTTAGCCATGCCTTGTTCAAAAGTCATTTGCGGCTTCCAACCGAGTTCGGTTGTAATTTTGGTTGAATCTATTGCATAACGGCGGTCATGCCCCGGACGGTCTTTAACATATTCAATAAGATCGTCCCCTTTGCCCAATGTCTGCAGTATCAGTTTTACGATTTCTATATTTTTCTTTTCGCTGTCTGCGCCGATGTTATATACTTCGCCTGGGACGCCTTTTTCAAAAACTGCTTCCACAGCACGGTTATGATCCTGTACATATATCCAATCCCGCACGTTTAATCCATCCCCGTAAACGGGTAACTTTTTATCTGCCATGGCATTAATCACCATAAGCGGGATAAGTTTTTCAGGGAACTGGTATTCACCATAATTATTGGAGCATCTGGTGATTACTCCCGGAAAATTGTACGTATGGAAAAAAGCCAAAACCATCATATCGGATGCAGCTTTGCTTGATGAATACGGACTGTTGGGTGAAATGGGAGTTGATTCAGTAAATTTCCCTTCGGCACCAAGACTGCCGTAAACCTCATCTGTTGATACATGCACAAACTTTTTAACACCATACCGGCGGGATGTTTCCAGCAGTACATTTGTGCCAACCACATTGGTTTTGTAAAATACGGTTGAACCGAGTATGCTGCGGTCTACATGAGATTCAGCTGCAAAATTAATTACATACTCAATCCCATAAGTATGGAATATATATTCCATCAATTCCGCATTGCCTATATCCCCTTTTACAAATTGGTATCGCGGATTCGTTTCACTTTCCTTAAGATTTGCCGGATTGCCGGCATAGGTGAGTTTATCCAGGTTTACTATGGAATAATCCTCATGTGTCTTAAGCATCAGATTTATAAAATTGCTGCCGATGAATCCGGCTCCGCCTGTTACGAGAATTTTTTTCAAGCTGTATATCCGGTGTTAATATGCAAAAAATCCAAAAAGAAGGCCCGCGTTCACAAATGCACCGCCGCCCTTTAACTTATCCGGTACATTATATACCTCCACATCACCATCAGCTTTCCACTCCCCGCCTAAAGCGAGGGAATATCCGCCGCCAACCCGTATACTGAACAAGCGGTAAACAGGTATATCTATATTCAAAGTGGGAGCTAATAAGAAATAATCTGATGCAACTCTTCTGGAATAACGGTTTGTTCCGGCACCGGAGTTAATTTCCGTCCAGAGATTGTTCCAATCATAGGTCCCGCTTGTTTTAGAAAATTCAATTTTAGATGAACCACCGCCCAGAATCACGCCTGCAGAAATACCAAAAGATCTGACAAATGGGAATGTATACTCCATGGTAAAGCCGCCAAACGCATTACTGTATTCAACTTCTCTTTTTTCAGTGCCAACCACGCCAGATGATTTGGTTACTCCGCCAAAACCAAGCCCGCCTACTCTTACGAACGGGATAAATGGTATATATGCGTATCCTACACCGCCGCCGGCATAAAATCCTGATTTACTGAGTTCGCCGGAGCCGAATCCAGCCAGCTGTGTATTAAGTTCATCCATATTAACAAACATCCAGCCGGGCATATATCCGCCGCCTGCCCCAAACGGGGAATCAAAATAGGTTTTTTCCTGTGCAACAGTAATGAATGTAATCAAGGTAATTAACATAAGTGTCTTCATGGGTACTCCTTATATAATAAATTAATCTAAAAACTTTGCTCTCATATTGTAATCCCACTTATTAAAATAGAGATTACCCCCCTTCCACTCAACTTCTCCCCGCTGAAAATCAACAGTTTCACTCCGCGGATAAATTTTTGCCGGGAAAAACGGCGTGGAATAATCATCATTTACCGTCAGATGATAGCTGTCAATACTTCCAAGAAAAAAGTATGCAGATTCTCCGGTAAGTAATTTTTGAATTCCAAATGATTGATCTACCGGCACCCAGCCAAGTTCCGGTATATATATTTCACACCAGTCATGCAGATTCAAACTGCCCGGATGGAGCATCCAGCCGCTCTGCCATTTTGCGGGAATTCCATTATATCTGCACAGAGTCATAAATAACAGTGTTTTAATACCGCAGTCACCATGCATATTAGTGAGGCAGTAATCGGATATATTGGTAATGGTTGAGTATTCAAGCGCACTTGCCCAGGGTATTTTACCGTCAATCCATTCGTAAAACGCTTTTACTTTTTGAATATCGGTCATACCGGGTTTAACAAGTTCTGCGGATAGATTCTTAATCTTATCTGTAAAGACAATGTGAGGAGCACGTTCCCCAAGATGCTGCTTCATATCGTCCGTGGTATTATTCAATTTTCCTGAGTACATAGCTAAATCATTATATTCGGACGCTGCCGTATATTCAACAGAGAAGGCAAATTCCGTCTTTACGCCTTTAACAGCTGGTTTTTCCATGTATATGGAACGCTGTAAAGTTGAATTTGGTGCAATAATATATACTGCTTCTGATGTTGATTTAAGTGCAATATCCTTTTGCCTTACCGTCTCCCGTGGGTACGGCATCCAGCAGCGGATAATCTCTCCTTCCGGAACTGCATCAGCATCTACGGATATAGAATAATCCAGCCGAATTCTCTTTTTGCCGGCAAATCTTTCACCGGTTTGCTTTGCCTCATTGATTACTGCAGGTATTTCCTTCGCTAAAAATAAATCCAAAGTATCAGGTTTAACCCCGTCAATGGCGGCTTTCCTTGCTTTAGCTTCCGGATTCAATCTGAACAAATTTGGGGCTGCGTTGGCAAAGTACCGCTTTTCACCATCTATTATCCGCATTTCCAGATGCTTTTTGGACTCCCAATCTTCCAGCATTGTATCATTAACATCCGGGTAGTACTTTGCGATATATTTAAGAACATCAGCTTTGGATCTTCTGAAATCACGGCGGATCCTCTGC
>CAYYJL010000297.1:0-4253 GCA_964472245.1 uncultured Ignavibacteriaceae bacterium
TCAATCCTCGGGGAAGGAAGCCATCTTCTGAAAGCAGTTATTAAAAACACATAATCGCTGGAAAAGCTGCTCTCCGAAATTCAGTCCTGGCCGGGTGTACTTTCAACTCAAACGAATTTTGTCCTCTCTACGTTAAAAGAAACAGCAAGAATAGAATTATAATTAAATAACAAAATAAAGGTCTCGTATTTATGGCTAAAGAAGCATCCGCTAAAGAAAAAGCACTGAAGCAGCTGAAGGACAGCAAGGCAAAGTTTATTGATTTTAAGTTTGTAGATTTTCCCGGACAGTGGCAGCACTTCACCGTTCCGGTATCTGAGTTTGACGCATCCTCATTTGAGAATGGCTACGGTTTTGACGGCTCTTCAATCCGCGGCTGGAAGCATATTCATGAAAGTGATATGTTAATCATTCCTGATCCTTCAACCTTCTGGATTGACCCGTTTATTGCGGTCCCGACAGCTAGTTTTATCTGCAACGTGCATGAACCTGCAACCCGGGAAAAATACGATCGCTGCCCGCGCAGCATCGCACAGCGGGCTGAAGCTTACCTGAAATCTACCGGATTGGCAGATACAGTATTTTACGGACCGGAAGCAGAGTTTTTCGTATTCGACGATGTTCGTTTCAACTCAGCTCCTAACGGCAGCTTTTATGAAGTTGATTCCGTGGAAGGAAAATGGAACAGCGGACGTGATGAAATGCCGAACCTCGGTTACAAACCGCGTTATAAGGAAGGATACTTTCCTGTTCCTCCAACAGATTCCTTAATGGATTTGCGTAATGAAATGGTATTAAATCTGCAGGCATGCGGTCTCCATGTTGAAACACAGCATCACGAAGTAGCTTCTGGCGGTCAGTGCGAAATTGATTTACGCTTTCAGCCAATGATGATTGCCGCAGATCAGTTAATGATGTTCAAGTACATCATCAAAAACACAGCGCGCATGAACAATAAAACCGTCACTTATATGCCAAAGCCGATTTTTGGTGATAACGGAAGCGGAATGCACGTCCACACCAGTCTCTGGAAAAACGGTAAACCGCTTTTTGCAGGTAACGGATATGCCGGACTCAGCGAAATGGCTCTGCATTTTATCGGCGGTTTATTAAAACATGCACCTTCCCTGCTGGCATTCACAAACCCGACAACCAATTCCTATAAGAGATTGGTCCCCGGTTTTGAAGCACCAGTAAATCTTGCATACTCACAAAGAAACCGTTCCGCATCCGTCAGAATCCCGATGTACTCGAACAGCCCTAAAGCTAAACGTGTTGAATTCAGATGCCCTGATGCTTCAGGTAACCCATATCTCGGTTTCAGCGCAATGCTGATGGCTGGTCTTGACGGCGTGCTTAACCGCATTGACCCGGGTGAACCGCTGGATAAAGATATCTACGATATGGAACCGGAAGAACTGAAAAACGTACCTTCAACCCCGCCATCATTGGCTGAGGCATTGCAGGCACTTAAAGATGATCATCAGTTCCTGCTTAAAGGCGGAGTATTTACTGAGGATGTCATCAACTCCTGGATTGCATATAAGACAGAAAAGGAAATCAAACCGATGGCTCTGCAGCCGCATCCGTATGAGTTCCATTTGTATTACGATTGCTGATAAACAGCAAATAACTTTAAATGAAGGGCTGTCTCAAAAGGGGCAGCCTTTTTTGTTTTTCGGCTGTTTTATAGGTAATATGTATTTATAAAAGGTCAAGTTGTTTATTGTTGAAATTATCAACATATTTTGAACCGGAATTAGAGACAAAACTGTATTAGTTTTATATGGTGCAGGGCCGGATATCCGGCCGAAAAGCAGGTCGAGGCAAAAGCAGAATCCTGCAGAGGGAGTTAAAGGCAGCTGGTATAGAAATCTCTTTCGGTTGAAAGTGGCATTAGGTACTTTCATTTAGTTTTAATTTTTAATTTTTTTTCCTGAAGAAAAATGTCAAATGGCAAAAGGACAACTGCCCGGTTAAAAGAGGCAGTAATAGTTGAGAATATAAGTGTTACGCTAAGGGAAGTTGGTTCATTTTTAAGCCTTTTGTCGGGAATTAAACTTCCTGCAGACCACTGTCTCATCATAGATGTAGTTGACCCGGGAAAAAAGTTTAAAAAACTTGTTCCTGCATTAAAAGGTAAAATGCATATACCGAAAAGCGGGGATAAAATTTCTGCCGGTCATATATATATTATAAAACCCGGTTATAACTGGGAAATAAAAGACAATAAACTAAAGCGTACCCGAATACCGGGGCCTGATTATGCACGCAAGGGAAGTTTAAAAACTGACAAGAGCCCCTCAGATATATCAGTTTCAAAGAACCGTTTCCGTGTACTTGTTGAACACAGTACGGATGCTATTGTCATACTTGATGTTTCCGGCAAACCTACCTACGCTTCTCCTTCTATTTCCCGTGTACTTGGATATTCACAGAAAGAAGCACTTCAATTAAATATCCAGGATATAATACATCCTGATGATGTACTGTTGGTAAACAATGCTTTGCGAAAAAGTTTTGAAAAGCCGGGAATTGCAGTGCCCGGTGCTGATGCCCGGCTGCGCCATAAAAACGGAGAGTGGAGATGGTATGCTGCTACAATTACGAATATGCTGCATGACCCTGCAATCAACGGGATAGTTGACAATTTCCGGGATATAACAGAAAAAAAACAATCTGAACAGAAATTGCATGATACGCTAACAATTTTGCATGACCGTATTAAACAAAAAAATTGTCTCGCACAGCTTGCCTCACTTAATAATAAGAGAATACCACTTGACGAATTGCTGAAACAAGCACTCGATATATTTGTTCCTGTTTTTGAAGTATATAATGGAACCGGGGCAGCAATCCACTACCAATCTGAAACATATAAAACTGCGCTGTATAGTCCCGGGAATGTATTTTTATTATCTGAAAGGAATATATCAGGGGGAGGCACACTGATTATAAAAGTCAGCGGAGGTCAGAATGGGAAGGGGAAAGGTAAAAAGACATCTGCGGAAACAGACCCGTTTTTGGAGAACATAAATGATATAATTGTTTCTCATGTGCAGCAGCACCTTTATTTGGAACAATTGACAAAAAGCAGAAATAAATTAACTACAATTGTTGAATCAGAACCGGAATGTGTTAAAATCGTGAACAGGCAAGGGGAACTTCTTGAAATGAATCCCGCAGGTTTGAATATGCTGGAGATTGACGACAGCCGGGAACAAATCATAGGTACAAAAATTAACCGTGTCATACATCCGGATGACAGAGAAGTTTTCAACGGGCTACATGAAAAAGCACTGCAAGGGGAAAAAGGATCGGCAAGGTTCAGAGTTATTGGACGAAAAGGTACAGTAAAATGGCTAGAGAGCAGTTCCGTACCTATGCATTCGGAAGACGGTAGTATAGACAGTGTATTAAGTGTAACACGGGATATATCTGGCATCATCGAAGCTGAGGATTCCCGGAATCAGCTGAACTTGCAGCTTGAGCTGCTTCTCAGTTCCACTGACGAGGGGATTTATGGGATAGACCTGCAAGGTGCCTGCACTTTTATGAATCCCGCAGGTGCAGAGATGCTGGGTTACACGGTTGCAGAAATCATTGGTAAAAATATGCACTATCTTATTCATCATACTTCAAGGGAAGGCAACCCGTACAATGAAAATGACTGTCCTATATATAAAAGCAAATCCTCCGGAACGCGCGTTGTCATAGACGAAGATATATTTTATGCTTCAGACGGCCGGCAGATTGATGTGCGCTACACTACAAGTCCGATGGTACATGAGGGGAAGATTACCGGTGCGGTGATCGTGTTTAAGGATATATCGCAAAAGCTTAAAAAAGAGAGGGAAATTCTCCGGCTGAAAAATAATCAGGAAGCACTTATAAACGGAACCATGGATCTGATTTGGTCCGTGGATACAAACCTGCGGCTGATTTCCTTTAATAAAGCGTACTCGGACATGATAAAAACTGTCTCCGGTATGGGTGTACAGGAAGGGCAGCCGGTTATTGTTGAGGAATTCGGCGAAGAGTTAGTTGCAAAGTGGAGGAATATATATAAAAGAGGTCTGTCAGGAGAGAGTTTCTCTTTACGTGAGTCCGTTTATAATCCGATGACGAATGAGATGGCATATGCACTGCTGTACTTTAATCCCATGTACGACAATAATGGTGAAGTATTCGGGCTTGCCTGCTATTCAAGAAATATTACTGAAGATACTTTGCTGCAGCTTTCTTTGCAGCAG
>CAYYJL010000298.1:0-4244 GCA_964472245.1 uncultured Ignavibacteriaceae bacterium
GTATTATTACACAAACCACGATAACGGAAATTATAAATACCGGACCAATGACCTTGCTCGGCTGAGAAATAATGATGGTTTGCGTAACAGTTACACTAACCGGGACGGGCTGCGCGGCGGAAGAAACGACGCACTTACTTATGACAGAAGACGCGAACGCCTTGATACAGACCTGAACAGCAGACGTGACAGAATATCCTCCGAACGGGATAGAACCGGATGGGAACGCGACGTCAACACCAGAAGAGACCTGAGGACTAATGAGGATAAGCGGGACAGAACCCCTGTTGATGACCGCAGAAATATCCGCACCGATGAAAACAGCTGGGATAGGAAACCGGACGTAAGAAGAAAAGATGTGAACGAAAACAACCCGCGGAATGATAACAATACCAAGACCCGCAGGGACGTCCGTGATAAAGAAAGAAAACCGGATGTAAAAAAACGTGAAGATGCCAGGGATAACAAATCTACTCCCGAAGTGAAAAAACGTAAAGATGCACGTGATGATAACAGCAACAAACGTCCGAACAATTTTGATTTCAGAAGAAAAGACAATAATGACGGCGGCAACAATAACAGGTCTAATGACCGTGAGCAGAAAAAATCCACGCCGAACAAAGAGTATAAAAAACCTGAGAGCAGAAGTTCAAACAGAACTTATTCGCCACCGCCGAGAAACAATAATGGTGATTCAGGTAACCGCTCATCCTCAGGCAATAGCAGCAGGTCCGGCGGTGGATCATCCAGGTCGGGTGGCGGAGAGAAAAACAGTTCAAACGGAAGGCAGAGATAAATGAAAAAGTTAGCGGCCCTTGTAATACTGATTGGTATATTCTCCCTGCCGGGGTGTTATACTGTATTAATGACAACTGAAAATTCTTACGAAGAAGAATTAAATCGCATTTCTGAATACGGTGAAGATGCAGATATATTGACTATTGCAGATGAAAAACCAACTGTAATAATATGTTACGGCGAACCCTCCGCCGGCTACTATGATTATTATGCTGTTCCGTGGTGGTATTTAAACCCAATCGTTTCTGAGGATAATGCAAGTATATCCGATGGAATGCGCGATTTGCGCGACGGTGGTGAAAGACCATTACCCAACCGGATTCCAAGGATTGATATTCCAAGTGTTACTTCCAGCGGCGGCGGCGGCACCTCGGGCGGCACCACTACAAAGCGTGGAGAACCAAAGAAAAATGTAACGACTGACGGTAATAGTTCGGATACGAGTAACTCAAATAATAAACCCAAAGACGATAAGAAGAATCTTCGCAACAGTGATGGTAACAGATCAGGTGACAAAGGAAGAAGATAGAATGAGAATGATTTTTGTTAAGGCAGTCCTTTTTTTCATGATAATCAGCGGGATTGCCGCAGCTCAGGGGATTAATGACGGAGTACGATTAGCTGCCTTTGGTACGAGCTCCGGTGTACGGGCATTAGGTATGGGCAATGCTTATACTGCGCTGAGTGATGACGGTACCGGTATGTTTTACAATCCTGCAGGACTCGGATTAATCCGCAAATTGGAATTTGCAGGAAATCTGGATTACTTCAGCAGTAAAAATTCTGTTTCCTTCTTGGGAAATAAAAGCAATTATACCAACAGCACAACAAATTTCAGCGGTATCTCATTTGTTTTTCCGTTTCCTACGCTGCGCGGCAGTTTTGTTGTTGGTGCAGGTTACAGTACTTCTGCAATGTATACGGGCGGTTTAAAGTTTGACGGATTTAATGGCAGCAATACCTCGCTGATTCAGAGTCTTGCTCTTTCAACCGATGTTCCTTTTGATCTCTTTTTAACAGATGACGATGGAAACACCAAAATAAATGGTAAACTGAATCAGAGCGGTAACACTCTTGATGCCGGTTATTTAGATGATTACAGTTTTTCCGGTGCACTGGAAGTATATAAAAATTTATTTGTTGGTGTAACGCTCAACCTGACTTCGGGTGTATATAAAAACTCCAGAGAGTATTATGAAGATGATACTCAAGGAAATTATGACACAACCGTACTTGCACCGGGATACAACTATACCAGAGATTTCCAGACTTTTTACATAAACAGAACATTGGATTGGGAAATCCAGGGTTGGGATATGAAACTTGGTATGTTATACCAGATGAGCAACTCCGCCCGTGTGGGAATGAAAATACAATTCCCCAAATCCTACACTGTTAAGGAAAAGTTCTATACAACCGGGTACGCTGACTTTGGCGGCGGAATAAGAAATACTCTCGACGAGGAGTATTATCAGTTTAACACCGAATACGATATTACAACTCCGTTTGAGTTTTCCATTGGCGGCGCCGGGAATATTTTGGGATTAATCGTTTCCGGGGAAATTACCCTGACTGATTATACGCAGATTGAATTCAGCAATGGCAGCAATATTTCCGAAACAGATTTGCTTGCAATTAACAAAGATGCAAAAGAGTTTCTGCGTGGAGTGATGAATTACAACATCGGTGTTGAGTATCTGATTCCTCAATCCTACTTTAGGGTACGTGCCGGATACTTTGTACAAAAATCCCCTTACGTGGACGATGATCCCAAGTATGACCGCAAGTATTTAACGTTTGGTGGAGGGTTGCTGGTTGACGGCATTGTCAGCGTGGACGCTGCCTACGTGATGGGTTCGTACGAAAATTTTGGCGATAACTACGGGGTTAATCAATCCAGAACGCTGCAAGATATATCCACAAACCGGCTCATGATTTCCTTTGGTTATCGTTTCTAAATATCCGGTTTCTCCTTTAAAGCTCAGCCGTTATATGACTGGGCTTTTTTATTTTAAAGGATGCAATATTTAGAATTATGGATATAAAAGGAAAAATTTACAGGATTGAAAGCAAGGATGTTTATGTGAAACATCCCGGCAGCAATGAGCCGGTGCGTTGCTCATTAAAAGGTAAGTTCAAAATTGATAACAAACTGAAAAAAGATAAATTGTATCAGCTTGATACCTTTGCCGTAGGGGATAATGTGGAATTCCAGATTAACAAAGATGGCAGCGGTGTCATCCATAAAGTACTTCCCCGGCAGAATCATATCTCCAGAAAGGCCCCCAAAATGAAGGGGGGCACCTACCGTGGTGAACGTTTTGAACAGATTGTAGCTGCCAACATAACCCTGGTCATGGTGGTCAATTCCGTGCATAATCCATCTTTTAACAGCAGATCTCTGGATCGTTTTCTTGTGGCGGTGGAAAGTTCCGGCTTGCAACCTCTTATTGTTATTAATAAAATTGACCTTGCGGATGAGGAGTCACTTTCCATTGTTGAGGAGATTACGCGCGTATATACCAATATCGGCTACAAGGTTCTTCATACCAGTACCAAAACGGGGCATAATATTACTCAGCTGAGAGATGCGCTTTCAGGGGAAACTACTTTTATTTGGGGTCATTCGGGGGTGGGTAAATCTTCGCTGGCAAACAGTTTATTCCCTGAGCTGGATTTGAATGTAGGCGAAATCAGTGCCTCAACGAATAAGGGAACTCATACCACAGTTACGGTCAGAATGCATGAACCGGCACCCGGTACCTTTATTATTGATTCACCCGGAATACGCGAGATTGACCCGTATGGTATCACTAAAGAGGATTTGACCCATTATTTCCGGGAGTTTGAAGCTGCTGCAGAAAATTGCCGATACTCCAGGTGTACGCACACTCATGAACCGGAATGCGCCATTACGGCGGCGGTTGAAGCCGGGGAGATCAGTGAGGAACGTTACCAGAGCTATATCAATATTTATAACACTATAGAAGACGACCTCTACTTCTGAATCAGCGGAGCAGCCGGTCAATCCTTTTTGAGCAGCTTTGGCAGTAATACTCACCGCGTATATCAACTTCTTCTATGATTGAGGCCGAATGCATCACGCAGTCCCAGTTTTCACAATGAAGCAGACCAAAATTATGGCCGAGCTCATGCAGGAGTTCTTTATATAGTCTGGTAAAAAACAATTCTTCATTTTTTGTACCTGAATACAGTTCCTCATACAACCGGAAAACAGAAACTATAGCTACAGAACCATTCAACTGTGCCTCCCCAAAGACAAAGCTCAAAACAGGTGTGGCTATATCCAACCCCGTTACAATAAAGTTTTTGGAACCGGGCTGGATTAAACCTGAGGAATAATAATTCTTTAGGATCAGAGTAGAAAGATACTGACCGCGCTCCTTTACGAAAGCATTTGATACGTCAAGTTCCTTTTCAGCAAG
>CAYYJL010000299.1:0-4227 GCA_964472245.1 uncultured Ignavibacteriaceae bacterium
TGTAAACAATAAAAACTGGCTTTCAAGTATATATTTTGCAGAATTGGCCTTTGGATCAACAAGTGATTTATATAAAAAGCTTGTTTTGAATGAGCAGAAAGTTCAGTTTATAGGTGCTTCTCCAGCTGACTCAAGAGACCCGGGCTTGTTTGATATTTATGCAATGGTTAAAGATGAAAAAGACGTTGATTACGTGCTTGCAGAAATTGATAAAACCATTGAAGCATTTAAGTCCAAACCGGTCGAAAAGCAGCGGTTAGATAATCTCAAGAAAAGAAATAAGTATTCATTCATCATGGGGCTTGATAATCCCAATGCTGTGGCAGGTGCCCTCCCGCAGTTTATCACCAATACCGGTGGAATTGAGGTAATTGACCAAATGTATACCGCTCTTGAAAAAATCTCTGAAAAGGATTTGCAGGCAGCTGTTAATCACTACTTTAAAAAAGAGAAAAGCAACCTTATCATTCTGAAAGGATCAAAATAATATGAAAACGTTATTAATCCTTTTAGTTATGATATTGACCGCATCTAATTTAACAAGCACTTTTGCAATGGAAACAATTGAAAAAAAGAGTTCTAACCCTGTTATTTCAATTAAGATTTGGTTTAAAACCGGATGGCAGCATGACCCCAAAGGGAAAGAAGGACTTTCATCAATAACTGCTGACATGTTGTCTGAGGGCGGTACAAAAGACCTTACCTATGAAAACGTCCTGGATAAATTCTTCCCGTTAGCGGCAGATTTCAGTATATCCTCATCTATGGAGATGACTGTTGTTAACGCAAGGGTACATAAAGATAATCTGTCGGATTTTTACAAGGTGTTTATTGACCATTTCTTAAACCCCGGATTCCGTCAGGGGGACCTGGACAGACTAAAACAAAATACCCTGAATTACCTGAAAACATCTCTCCGCTATTCTAGTGATGAGGAACTCGGCAAAGCAGTTCTGTATAGTGCGATATATAATAATACACCGTATGGGAATATCGGCGCAGGCACAGTTTCATCAGTGGAGTCCATTACCCTTGATGATGTAAAGAGTTATTACTCGGCATACTATAACAGAAATAATGTGGTTCTTGCCATTGCAGGAGATTATGATGGCGCGTTCCTTACCAAAATAAAATCAGATTTGGGAAAACTGCCCGACGGAAAACCAGCAACTGCCCCGGAGATTAAACCTGCAAAAATTGAAGGTTACGAGACTATCATCGTAAACAAAAAAGCAGCGGCTACTGCCATTTCCATGGGATTTCCTATTAACCTGTTAAGAGGAACTCGTGAGTGGTATGCGCTTGCCATAGCAAATTCATGGTTAGGTGAACACCGTAATTCAAGTTCTCATCTTTATCAGGTTATTCGTGAAAAAAGAGGATTGAACTACGGAGATTATAGTTATATAGAAAACTTCCCGAATGGCGGAAGACTCTCCATGCCGCCGGTGAATGTAGGCAGGAGACATCACATTTTTGAGATTTGGATTCGTCCGGTTCCGAACGAAGCAAGGCATTTTTCATTGAGAGCAGCCCTCAGAGAACTTTCCATGCTTATTGAAAACGGCATGTCTAAATCTGAATTTGAGGTAACCAGAAAATTCCTGAAAAATTATGTGCTGCACTATGCGCCTTCTCAAAGTGCACAACTTGGGTATGCTGTGGATGATGCATTCTACGGTATTAAAGGTTCACATCTGGAAATGTTCCGTCAGATGATGGATACCATTACCTTAGAAGAGGTTAATGCAGCTATTAAAAAACACCTGCAGATGGATGCAATGAAAATTGTATTTATAACTGAAAATGGTGAGGAACTTGCAGCTCAGCTTGCTGCTAATACTTCTTCACCGATTACGTATACAAGTCCAAAATCACAGGAAATTCTGGATGAGGACAAAGTTATTGCAGATTACAAATTGAATTTTAAGAAAGAAAAAATACTGGTCATGCCGGTGGAAGAACTTTTTAAGTGAGGAACAATTCTCTCTTGATGGCTATTTTAATGATGACGCTCCTGATTTCCAACGGTTGTTCAGGAGCATCTTCAGCCAAGGTATATTTCCGGATTAATAATGCCGGATATATACCGGGTGCGGTTAAAACAGCGGTTGTGTTTTCCAATGCCTCTCTTGAGGGGAAGAGTATCGGCTTATTTAGTTCATCAGGTAAACAAATATCAGCATACCGTCTCGGCAGAAACAAAGGTGCCTGGGGCAATTTTGGTTATCATTATACAGTTGATTTCAGCGGGATTACAGAGCAGGGTAAGTACTATTTTGGTAATGACAATCACAAATCGGAAATTTTTGAGATAGGACTTTCTCAATATATAAATCTGCTGCCGCATGTGCTTTCATTTTTCAGAGTACAGCGCTGCGGTTCAACAAATCCGGAACATCATGAAATTTGCCATATATTTGATTCACCACGCGTTGCAGGGGATGAACAGCATGGAAAGGTTGATGTTACCGGCGGCTGGCATGACGCAGGCGATTATATAAAATTCCTTAACACCACAGCAGTTTCTACGTATTTGCTCGCACTCAGTTATCAGATAAATCCCTCGCTGCATGAAACAGATTTAAACAAGAATGGTGCCCCGGATATATTGGAAGAGATCCGGGTCGGTTTGGATTGGATGCTGAGAGCAAACTACAGCGGTAAAAAACTGATATCTCAGGTACAGGATATGAGGGATCATGATGTTGGCTGGAGACTTCCGGAGAATGATACTCTTAAATACGACAGGCCTGCATACCGGAGCGAAGGGAAGAATCTTGCAGGAATATTTGCAGCTGCTATGGCATTGGGATCAAGTATCTGGAAAGAACGATTCAGCGATAATGAATTTGCGGACCGATGCAGAAAAGCAGCTGAGAATGTATATTCCGGGATTGCAACGATGCCGGATGTGGACAGCTCAAACTCCGGAATGTATCAGGATAAGACTCATTTTGCAAAACACTGTCTTGGAGCAGTGGAACTTTACCGTCTCACAAACAAAGGTATATACCTTCAGGACGCAAAGATGGCATACGCAAAAATGTCTCCGGATTATTGGTGGAGTTGGGGAGATATAAATTCCCTTGCCGGATTTAGACTAGGAGAAATAGACAAAAAATACCTCAATTTATTAGAGGCAAATGTCCTGGGCTTTAATGAACAAATTACCAAAACTGTGTATGGAGATGTGGGGATTTATCCCTGGGGGACAACAACCACACTGTTTGGAGTTGCAGCGCAGGCATTACTTTACCGGAAAATTACCGGGCAAACATTGGCAGATAATATCCCGATCTTTCAAGTAGACTATATCCTCGGCAAAAATCCCTGGGGTATTTCCTTTATAACAGGAATAGGGAACAAATATGCAAGGAATTTACATTCTCAGGTTGCGTATTTAAGAAAGATTGACCTGCCCGGCGGGATAGCAGCCGGACCGGTTAATAATGAAATCCTGAAGGGCTATGAGATTACGCGAACAAACTTAAGCGGATCAGAATTTAATACTGATACCGTTTCCTATTTTGATGACCGTAATGACTATATTACCAACGAACCGGCGATAATTACCAACGCTACGGCTGTTTTTGCGCTTACTTTGTTACTTAGTCAATATAAGTAATGCCTCATAATGAGGCGATTATTTGCTGAATTCTCATAATGATACATTAAATTTATTTAATACTTAGAAATTAGTCTGAAAAAGCATTATTTACTGGCTTAATTTTTGCACAATTTGAAACTATGGCTAAAAAACGATTACATCTCTTAAAAACCGGCTTGAGCATTGTTGATAAATCCTGGGGAGGGTTTTATCGTGGCGGAACATATCTTCTCATTGGACCAAGAAAAAGCGGGAGGACTCTGATGGGTCTTCAGTACGCTATGGAAGGTGCAAAAAATAAGGAAGTGTGTCTTTATTTCACTAATATGCGTCCAAAGGACTTAATGATTCATGCTGCTTCCATTGATTTGGATTTACAGACCCTCATGAATCAGAACCTAATTATTGTTGTGCGTGTTTCTCCGCCGGCTGAAGTTTATAATGCCCCTAACCCGGATGATTTTTTACTGGAATATCTGAATGATATCGTTACCGTTGTTAACCAATATCATCCTGACCGGTTGATTTTTGATGAATTAACCCCGTTTGTCGGGTTTGAAAATCTTGGTGTTTTGCAGCAATCTTATTTGCAAATTATTGAAAATATAGAAGAGCAG
>CAYYJL010000300.1:0-4217 GCA_964472245.1 uncultured Ignavibacteriaceae bacterium
CCTGCCCCCAGCTGAGCAAAATTAACCCCAACAGAAGGATAAAATGTTTAACGGGCATCCTCAGCACTAAATTTTGACCTCCTTAAGAATTAGAGATTACACAGAACTTTAATAATTTAGCAAGGTAATTAATAAAAAAAATGCTGGAATGAAAGAAAAACGTCTCATTCGCGGATTTCATGCCGTGCTCCTTACAATCTTGTTCTTTGGCTCATCCTACGGACAGGAGTTTACCAACTGGAAGAACTTTACCGACAAAAAAAATATCCGCTCCGCCGGCCTGGTGAACGACAATGTCTGGGCAGCCACAACGGGGGGACTTTTTCTTTACACTGCTGCTGACTCCGGCTTTTTTGCCCTTAATAAGGCAGATGGGCTCAGTGGCTCCAGTCTTAATGCACTAGCCATTGATGCCTACGGTAAAATATGGATGGGCGGACTGGATGGAATGATTGAGATTTACACACCTTCTGCCGGGACTACAAAAAAGATATACAATATTTTAAATTCTGAATTCACCAACAAAAAAATCAACTCCCTGTTCATTAAAGGAGATACTGTTTTTGTTGCAACTGAATTCGGGCTTTCCCTGATAAATGCAAAAACGTACTCTTTCTTTGATACCTTTTCCAAATTTGCAGCGCTCAACGCCAATATAAAGGTTTCCGGCAGTTTTAAGGATTCGCTGATCTATGCAGCTTCCGATTTTGGCATCATAGCGCAAATACCCGGCACAACTAATTTATCCGCACCATCTTCCTGGGAGGTAATCGGTACAACAGGCGGACTTTCTTCCAACACGGTTTATAAAATACGCTCGTTTGAAGGTAATCTAATCGCTTCCGGATTGCGCGGATTTTCCCGCAGAAACGGTTCTGCCTGGAGTATTTTCCTCCCCGAGTTCAACAATTCCTCTATCACTGATTTTTTTGTTACAGGCGATTCTCTTTTCATCGTAACAGGTAATCAGATATATCTGCATAGAAACGGCTCAACCAATCTGCTGTACACCAATACTTCCGGCAATTTAACCGGCATCGCAGGGATATATAATAATGAATTGTTTCTTGCAACTGACAGCGGCTTACTCAGACTAAAGAATTCCGCAGCAGTCAGCGGTATATACCCCCCCGGACCCGGAGCAAATCAGTTTGTTGATCTTTCTTTTGATAATACAGGCAAACTATGGGTGGCAACGGGAAGAGATATAACCGGAAAAGGTTTATATACATTTGACGGAGATACATGGGGTTCCATTACAACAACAACACATCCGGTTCTGGTAACAAATGCATATTTTAATGTTACTTCTGTAAATGATAAAATATACGCAGGCAACTGGGGCAGCGGATTTTTACGAATTGACGGCTCCGGCAATTATCAGATTTTTAATGCTAATAATACACCGTTACGCGGAATCAACATAAATCCGGAATACCTGGTGATCGCAGGCATAAAAGCGGACAGCCGCGGTAATTTGTGGGTGCTCAACCACGATGCCTCGAACAGAAAAATTTTGAACGTCCTCACTCCGGATAGCACCTGGCATCAGTATGCAAATTATACCGACTCTTCCTTGGTACAGTATATGAGTCTCCTGATTGACCGCAACGATACCAAATGGTTTATTACGGTTGACCCGGCACGAAGCGGATTGTACTTCTTTAATGAAAACAGAACATTCGGAACAACAACAGATGATAAATCCGGATATGCTTCATCAATATCTGATCTTTCCGGTAAGTCTATCAATGCAATGGCACTTGACAAAAAAGGCGAAATCTGGCTTGGTACAAATCTCGGCTGTTATGTTATTTCCAATCCCTCATCGGTGCTTAACTCCACGCCTACATTGCGGGTGAATTCACTCTTTTCTCTTAGGCAGTACACTATTACATCAATAGCAGTAGACCCGATTAACAGAAAGTGGATTGGCACAAACAACTCCGGTGTATTGGTCATGTCTCCTGATGGCACCACCCTGATTGCAAGCTTTAATACATCAAACAGCCCCCTGCTTTCCAATCAGATTCAAAGCATAACTGTTGAGGAAAAAACCGGGACGGTATATATAGGTACTGATGCCGGGTTAACTTCCGTGAACACTAATGCCGCAAGCCCGGAAAGAGATTTTGGCTCTCTCAGAACATATCCAAGCCCGTTTATTGTACATGAATCCGCACATATAACCATAGACGGACTTATTCAGGATTCGGATATCAAAATCATCAATCTCAGTGGTGACCTGGTAGCCGAGTTTTCCTCCCCCGGCGGAAGGGTGGCTCAGTGGAACGGCAGGGATACAAATGGCAATATAGTTCCGACCGGTATATACATACTTTCTGCGTTTGACAAAGAAGGCAACACGGTTTCTTCAGTAAAAATAGCAGTAGTCCGCAAATAAATGATAGATTTTATTGATGTTTCCCTCCAGTTTGGCGGCCGCTATCTTTTTAAAGATGTAAACCTGAAAATCAATGCCGGCGAAAAGCTTTCGCTTGTCGGGGCAAACGGCAGCGGCAAAACCTCCCTGCTCCGTTTATTAAACGGCGAACTTGAACCGGAAAAAGGTAATATATATAAACAACGCCGCCTGACCATCGGTTATCTCCCACAGGAGCAGATTACTCATTCCGGCAAAACTGTGCTTGCTGAGGCATCCACAGCTTTCCCCGGTATATTAGACCTCCGTCAAAAGGAAGAGGAAATTACCAATCTGCTTGCTAAGACTACCGACGAAGAGCAGCGGGATGAACTGGTACACGCACTGGGTGATATACATATACGGCTTGAACAATGCGATTCCTATACACTCGAGGCAAGGGTAAGCAAAGTTCTCACCGGCCTGGGATTTGAGGAAGAAGACCTGGACCGTCTTACCGATGAATTTTCCGGCGGATGGCAGATGAGAATTGCACTTGCTAAAATCCTCATTGCCGAAAGTGATTTGATCATGCTTGATGAACCCACCAATCATCTTGATATAGATTCTCTTGAATGGCTGACCTCCTTTCTTCAGGGATTTACCGGCTCATTGCTGATCGTATCCCACGATAAAACATTTATAGATGCGGTAACAAACAAAACGCTCGAAATTTATCTCGGCAAGTTCAATATCTTTAACGGAAAATATGATGCATATATACGCTTTAAGGAGGAACGCGACCGCCTGACCGGTGCACTGTTTGAGGCACAGCAGAAAAAGATAAAAGAAACGGAACGCTTTATTGAGCGGTTCCGTTACAAAGCTTCCAAGGCACGGCAGGTGCAAAGCAGGGTAAAGCAGCTTGCAAAAGTCGAAATGATAGAGCTTCCGGACTATGCTGACGAAATTAATCTTAGGTTCCCTCCTGCCCCTCATTCCGGCAGAACCATTATGACCTTGAATAAGGTTGATAAACGATATGATGAAAAAGTCATTTTTGATAAACTTGATTTTGAAATTCTGAAAGGTGATAAAATTGCATTCGTGGGGCCAAACGGTGCGGGCAAAACAACACTAGCAAAAATACTCGCCGGTGTAACTGAAATACAGGGGGGTGAACGCACCGAAGGATATAATGTGCTTACTGCCTATTATGCACAGGATGTAACTGCCAGTTTAGATCCGGAACTTGATATCCTTGAAACCATTGCGCTTGTTTCAGAAAACTCCACTATCCCGTATCTCCGCGGACTTCTTGGCTCTTTTTTGTTTACCGGTGATGATGTATTTAAAAAGGTAGGTGTGTTATCAGGCGGGGAAAAAAGCCGGGTATGTCTTGCCAAAATTCTCTCGGCAAAATATAACTTTATCATTCTTGATGAACCGACAAACCACCTTGATATATCCTCAAAAAAAATCCTGCAGCAGGCGCTTGCAGAGTTTGAGGGTTCGTTGGTGCTTGTCTCACATGATATTGAATTTCTCCGTCCCATTGTCAATAAAGTTATCCGAATAGAGCGGGGTGTCTTCCGCACGTATGAAGATGGTATTGACTATTATCTTTCCAAACGAAAAGAGGAACAGCTTGGCGGGTCAGCGCAAAAAGCTTCTGCCGTTAAACGCCCCTCACCGGAAGTTAATAAAAAAGAGCAAAAGCGGATAGAAGCAGAACTGCGGCAAAGAAAATACCAGGAAACCAAAACTCTGAAGCAGACCGTTCAAAAGCTGGAAGAGGATATTTTCAGATTAGAAAACGCAGAAAAGCTTTTGGAAAGTCAGCTTAATGACCCCT
>CAYYJL010000301.1:0-4217 GCA_964472245.1 uncultured Ignavibacteriaceae bacterium
ACAAAACCGGAGATATCAGCAAGGTCATGACGTGGATGATCGGTGGCGCAATTGCCGGTTTTGTTTTGGCATTGCTTACGGTATTTATAAAGAAGATTGCGATGTTTACCGCCCCGCTGTATGCGGTTGCGCAGGGTTTATTCCTTGGCGGTATATCGGCTTTCACCAATGCGATGTACCCGGGAATTGTTCTTCAGGCAGTCCTGTTAACATTAACGATATTATTGATGATGTTGTTTTTGTACAGAACAGGGATTATAAAACCAACTGCAAAATTTATGATGGGTGTGGCTGCAGCCACCGGAGCTGTTGCCCTGGTATATCTTGCATCATTTGTTCTTGGATTCTTCAGTATTCAGATTCCGTTAATACACAGCAACGGCTGGTTTGGCATTGGTTTTAGTGTGGTGGTCATCGTGATAGCTGCCATGAATCTGATTGTGGATTTTGCTATGGTTGAAGAGGGTGTGAGAAACGGTGCCCCCAAGTTTATTGAATGGTATTCCGCTTTTGCTTTGATGGTAACCATTGTATGGCTGTATCTGGAAATCCTCCGCCTCCTTTCCAAATTAAGAAGCAGATAACGGAACTGAGCCATTGTCCAATGTGATTTTTACTGCGGAGCAGGATGATTCTGATGAATTTACCCGCTCCAAAATAATAGACTTTTACGAGAGCGGGGCATATATACAGGAAGCCGGAAAGCTGCTCGCTCAGATTAAAACTCAGATACTTGCTTTACCCCGATCTGCAGATGATATTATTATCCTCGATGTGGACGAAACTGCATTGCACAGTTATGAATTTATAAAGGGTATGGACTTTGGTTTTTTCCCTGAGCGCTGGAACGAATGGATGCATGAGGGGAATATCCCTGCCAATGAGCCGGTTCTGGAATTCTACAACTCAATGCGGCAGCAGGATTATACATTTTTGTTCCTGACAGGGCGGCTCACTCATTACAGAGAGAACACTAAAAAGAACCTTATCCGCGCAGGGTACAATAATGGGGAAGAGCTAATCTTGCGGGAAACTTATCAGGATGGTATGGATGCCTGGGAGTTTAAGTCCGGCGTCAGGAAACAGCTGACCAGGCAGGGTTACAGAATATTAGGGAATATTGGCGATCAGATGAGCGATGTAACCGGAGGATATTCCGCCTATCATGTACGTCTCCCAAACTTGTTATATATCGTATAGCAGGTAAATACGTACAGTCTGAACAGTGGTTGGAATTGCGTCATTCCGCATGAAGAGTAATTTTGGGTTGACAGAAGATAGTGAACCGGCAAAAGTTATTTTATGAGTAATTATTCATCAAAAATTGGCAAGAGTTCACATTAATTGTTAAATTATCGTATATTTGCATAAAATTAAAGTAATATAAATTTTTATTAAATTAGCTTTTTATTGCCCGAAATCGTGATTTTTACGCGTTACCGCTTTATAATTACGAATAATTTAAGTAATCTTTCGTAGTACAATTGTAATTTTCTGAAATCCGCAGAAATAAACTGCAGGGTATTTGATTAAAATATTAGAAAGGCTTTTAAGCAATGAAGTCAGTATTATTTCCCAGTGTTATTGAAAACCATGATTATGCTTTGCAAAGTGCAATCAATAATTTGGTTGACGGGATAAAAATTCACTTAAACGGAAACCAATACATAGTTGGCAACCTTGCTCTGGAAGAGGGAGTCTCTCCTCATAAAATTGTTAATGCAAACCCAACCGATGTTGATTATCAGGTTTTGGCACAATCCGGACTTCTTTTGCTTTCACAGTATATGAAGGTTCCTGTAACTTTAACTGTGGGGTTCCCGTATGCCACATATAAAGCTAATCAGGATGCAGCAACGAAGTACTTTAAAGGCAAACATGATGTTATGTTTGATACTTTTTCCTTTGGTAAAGTACGCAGCAACAAAGTTTCAGTTGAAGTTGACAGGGTTGAAGTGATCCCGGAAATATTGGGCTGCAGTCTGGCAATCAGAAATTCCCGTAAGGGTTCACCTGATTTCTTTGTAGTATCTATTGGTTACGGCACATTTGAGGCCTGTCTAACCAATAAGAACGGTATCACCGAAAGAACACTTATCAGCGGGCCCGGTATCCGTTATGCCATTAACCTTGCAATGCGTGAGCTGAAAAAACAATATTACCTTGATCTGAGAACCGAGCATCAATTTGATAAAAATTTCCAGATGGGCAAAATATTTATAAACCGCAAGCCGCATGATATTTCTGAAATCAGGAAAAAAGCAATTCAGAGTTACTACACCGAAATAATCTCCCCATTGCTGAGAAACGTCTGGAAAGATGACGATTTCATGCACAGCAATCTGCTGTTTCTTACCGGCGGCGGGGCATTGTATCCGGATCTGCTGGATTGCTTTAAGGCAGAATTTGAAGGCATACTTGAAACAAGTATTGTGGATGACCCCACAACCAGTGCAAGCCGCGGCTATGCTATCTGGTCACACAGAATTAATGATGATAAGAACTCGGCTGCAGGTCTGGATATCGGCAATGCACAGACTGTACTTTCATTTAACGAATCCAAAGGCGGATTTGAAGAATAAGGGAACTTTATAATTAGTTCTTTGTTCTAATTTGCATAAGGTTAAGTTTTTTAACCGGTTTTGAAATAACAAAGGGGTAGATTTATGAATCTATTGAAATATTTTTCCGGAACCGAAAAAAAGAGCGGTTCTAATACGATAACACATATTGCTGAGGGCACCTCTTTAGGAGGAGATTTAGTGAGCAAGTCACCGATATACTTTTTTGGAAGTATAACGGGTGATTTGCAGTCTGAGGGTGATATATTCATCGGAGACAATGCTGAAGTTCTTGGCGATATTGTTTCGACAAATTTATACCTTGGCGGAAAAGTCCGTGGTGATATACATTGTGAAAATTTTGTATATCTGAAAGAATCCGCCGTGGTAGCAGGTGATCTGTTGTGCAAGGAAATAAACATTGAACGGGGAGCACTGGTTGCCGGTCAGCTGGTGGTTTCACCTGAAAAGTTTGTTCACTTAGAAGGACAGAAAATAAAACACCTGAATACCGCCGAGTGGAAACAGAAAAAGCTGCAGAAAGCTGCCGTTACAGATGTCATAGAAACCAATGCATCACTTCCGGAAGGCGGGCTGCCCGAAATTCAAGAGGCAAAAAGTTCAGCCGGAAAAACCCATAAGAAAGTAAAACCGGTTAATTCAGATATAATCATTGATACGCCCACAGAGGAAAAGAAAGCCGGCTCGGAGGAGTTTCCGAAGAATATCTGGTAACTAAAGCAAAATAGTTTTACCCATTTGTGCCGCAGTGAGTTTCACGTGCGGCATTTTTTTTAGCAGCCGCTGGCCGAGTAAATCTATTGCACCTTCATCCCCGTGAACCAAAATTATCTTTTCCGGATTTATGCTTGCCGCCGTTTGTATGAGCCCTTTAGCCGAGGAATGAGCGCTGAAACGGAAATTTTTTATTCCGCATTTTACCGGCAGATTCGTATTTGTAAATCCCCAAGGTATATACTGACCGGTTTCCGCATTTGCAATGATATATCCGGGTGAAGTGGGGTCCATATATCCGGAAGTGAATATGGCACTCGGTTTATCCCGTAAAAACCATGGTGCTAAACTGTGGGAAAGAGTGCCTTCCGTCATCATACCGCTGGACACAAGAACGATACACGACTCCTTAAATAAATCCTCCGGTGATTCAACCTTCTGATAATTGGTGTAGCCCGTTTGGGTAACCTGAAACTCTGTATCGTTTACATTAATCAAATAGCGGTGGCGGTCGTAAAGACGGTTGATTTTCATGCCGATGCCGTTAATGTATATTGGCACACGCGGTATTTTACCTTTGAGCACAAGTTTGTACAGAACAGAAAGGGATTCCTGCAACTTGCCCAATGAAAAAACAGGCATTAATACTGAGCCCCCTTTATTGAATACTTTATTCAACTCCCTTCCCAGACGGAGTGTTTCATCCTTCCAGGGAGTGATGCTGGCATCGGGAGTGGCACCGTAGGTTGATTCCATAATCAGTATATCTGCCTTGAGCCCGTTCAATTCCATTCCCTTTAAATAGGACTGATTTTCCGGATTGATATCACCCGTGTACAGCAGCCGTTTTCCGGAACATTCCTGAAATATCATAGATGAACCAAGAATGTGACCCGCATCGTACAGTGTAACAACAATATC
>CAYYJL010000302.1:0-4215 GCA_964472245.1 uncultured Ignavibacteriaceae bacterium
ATAAATGTAATAATTTTCACAGGTATTAAAAGTTGAATCACTATAAGTAATTGAACCCAAGAATGCTGACCTTTCAGCATTAAAAATAAACCGCAGCGGAGACTCCTCCGGAGGCGGTTCCTCAAAGAAATATATAATAATATTTATTATCATTGCCGCGGTTCTTGCAGGCATCTATCTTCTTAAAGATGTATTTATTGATAATTCACTCCCTGTTACAACAGTAACCCTCACCAGATATACACCCTCACAATCATCCTCCATCTTGAATGCGAGCGGATATGTTGTTGCACAGCGTAAGGCAGCAGTTGCTTCCAAGGGAACGGGACGCCTGGTATATCTCGGCGTGGTTGAAGGAGATAAGGTGATTAAGGACCAGATTATTGCAAGACTTGAGGACAGTGATGTGCTCGCGGCTCTTGCCACTGCAAAAGCAAATTTACAGCTGGCGGAAGCAGACCTTAAAGATGCAGAAAACCGCTTTAACCGCATTAAAGAAATGTTGAAATCGGGGGCCTCATCCCAGCAGGATTTTGAGATTGCCGAGGCGAACTTAAACAGAGTGCTTGCCGGAATAGCTATTGCCAAGGCGCAGGTCCGTTCCGCAGAGGTTAATGTGGAAAATACACTGATACGGGCTCCGTTTAACGGGACTGTTCTGACAAAAAATGCCGATGTAGGTGAGATTGTTGCCCCTTTTGCTGCAAGTGCATCCTCCAAAGCAGCGGTTGTTACTATTGCGGATATGACCTCTCTGGAAGTTGAGACTGATGTATCCGAATCTAATATATTTAAGATAAAGCCGGGCCAATTGTGTGAAATTTCCCTGGATGCTTATAGTGATATCCGGTACCCCGGATTTGTCACAAAGATTGTCCCCACGGCTGACCGCGCCAAGGCAACTGTTTTAGTAAAGGTGGGCTTTAAGGAGTATGACTCCAAAGTTCTGCCGGAAATGAGTGCCAAGGTTGCCTTTCTGAATCCGGAAGCTGAAGTATCAGCAACTACCAGCAAAACCTATAGGGTACTGCCTGTTACTGCTGTAAGGAATAAAGACGGGAAGCAGTATGTGTATACTTTCCCCGATGGAGCTGTACGGGAAATTGAAGTAAAGACAGGCGAGGTATTGGGCGGGTTTGTGGAAATACTCGGCGGAGTTACCGAGGATGATAAAATAATTAATAATTTAACAGACGAAATTAAATCCGGTCTGCAAGTCCGGACAGAGCAAAAAAAATAAAGGAGTTCATCTTGGATACGCTGATCAGCATCAATGGTGTTTCAAAATCGTATAAGAGGGATAAGTTTACCATCCCCGTGCTCAATGACATAACAATGGATGTGGAAACCGGTGAGTTTCTGGCACTGATGGGACCATCCGGTTCAGGCAAAACAACTCTTTTGAATCTTATCGCCGGCATTGACCGCCCGAGTAAAGGGAGCATTTCCATCGGCGGAACAGATATAACAAAGCTGAGCGAAACAGCACTTGCCAAATGGCGTGCAAACAGTGTCGGGTTTGTATTTCAGTTTTATAATCTGATTCCCGTTTTAACCGCTTATGAGAATGTTGAACTGCCGCTGATACTTACACCGCTTTCCAAAGCAGACAGAAAAAAACATGTAGAAACAGCACTTTCCGTTGTGGGACTTGCGGACAGAATGAGCCATTACCCTAAGCAGCTTTCCGGCGGGCAGGAGCAGCGTGTGGCTATTGCACGGGCAATTGTTACCGACCCGGTTCTTCTGGTAGCGGATGAACCCACCGGTGACCTGGATAAAAATTCTGCTGAGGAAATTTTAACGCTGCTGGGCAGACTGAATAAGGAGTTCAAAAAAACCATTGTAATGGTTACGCATGACCCAACGGCAGCAGCAACAGCAAACAAAACGCTGCATCTTGAAAAAGGCGATCTGGTATAAGGAGTATATATGAAACTATTTAAACTGATGTTTAAGAATGCTTTCAGATCCAAGCTCCGCTCCGCTTTGACCATAGCGGGTATTGCCATAGCCGTGATAGCATTTGATATACTGCGCACCGTGGTGAATGCATGGGATGCCGGCGTTGATGCAACCGCGGCAAACCGGCTGATTACACGCCAGGCAGTTTCCTTTATCTTCCCCCTGCCGTATGCTTACCGCGACAGGATACAGCAAATAAACGGCGTGGAAGAAGTCACTTTTGCCAACTGGTTCCAGGGTATATATAAAGATAAAAACAACTTTTTTGCCCGAATGGCTGTTGATGCGGAGACTATGTTTTCCATGTATCCGGAGTATCTGATTTCCAAAGAGGAAGAGCAGAACTTTATCAGGGAAAGAAACGCCTGCGTTGTCGGTTCTGAAATTGCAAAGATGTACGGTTTTAAGATCGGCGATGTGATTACGCTGGATGGGGATATATTCCCCGGCAGGTGGGATTTTGTCGTACGCGGTATATATTACCCACGCGATAAAAACACCGATGCAACACAGATGTTTTTCCACTGGACCTACGTTGATGAAAGGATGAAACAGGAGTCCCCCTACCGTGCAGGTGAAGTGGGCTGGTATATCATTAAAATTAATGACCCTAATAAGGCAGGTGAAATATCTGCACAGATTGACGCACTCTTTAAGAATTCCCCTGCGGAAACAAAAACAGAATCTGAACGTGCTTTTGTGCAGGGCTTTATGTCTTCGGTCAGTGCAATACTCACCTCTATGGATGTGCTTTCCTGGGTGATAGTGGGCATCATTATGCTGGTGCTTGCGAATACGATGATTATGTCCGCGCGTGAAAGAACCAAGGAATATGCCGTAATGAAGGTGCTGGGATTTTCCGGCAAACATCTCGGCTGGCTGATAACAGGTGAATCACTTATTGTATCCGTAGTGGGGGGGCTGCTTGGAATTTTTGTTTCCTTCCCCATAATTACATTTTTAGGAGAGATAATCCCCAAGAATATCTTTCCTGTGTTTTATATAGAAACACATATAGTTGTTTATGCATTTATTGCAGCCGTTATGGTAGGACTGCTTTCTGCAATATTCCCCGTATTTAAAGCTCTCCGCACGCCGATTGTCGAGGGCTTCAGGCATATAGGATAGGAAGTATATATTATGATACCAATTAAATACAGTATCCGCAATTTTTCCACCAGAAAACTGACCACGGGGGTAACCGTTGCAGGTATTGCCCTGGTTGTTTTTGTTTTTGCCGCAGTGCTGATGATGTCCTTTGGCATTCAGAAAACACTGAAGGCAACCGGTTCCGATGATAACATTAAAATAGTCCGTAAGGCATCCAATGGTGAAATATCAAGCATTATCCCCGGTGAAGCTGCCAATATCATCCTCACCATGCCGTACCCTCTGTTGAATAAAGAAGGGAAGCCGATTGCCTCCCTAGAACCGGTGGTGATTATTAACTTGGAAAAAATCGGCGGCGGTTTGAGCAATGTAACAGTCCGCGGAGTATCACCGGAGGTGAAAGACCTGAGACCGGAAGTAAAGATGCTTGAAGGCAGATATATGACACCGGGTACCAGGGAGCTGATGGTGGGCCGTTCAATTAACGAACGATTTAAAGGTGCTTCAATCGGCAACACGATAAAATTTGCCGGAGACCTTTGGACTGTTGTCGGTATTTTTGATACAGACGGAAGCGGATTCGACTCCGAAGTTTGGGGTGATGGGTTGCAGCTGCTTGATGCGTTTAACAGACCGGCAACATATTCATCAATTACCTTTAAGGTAGCAGACTCCTCTGTCCGCTCCACCATTAACAGTGTACTGGCTAATGACAAACGGCTGAATCAGTTTGAAGCAAAAATTGAAAAAGATTTTTTTGCTGAGCAGTCCGAAGGGCTGGCAATGTTTATTAATATACTCGGTATATTTATAACCATTGTGTTTTCCCTTGGTTCAACCATTGGTGCTGCAATTACTATGTATGCATCGGTTTCCAACCGTACTGTAGAGATAGGCACGCTGCGTGCACTCGGATTTAAGAGAAGAAGCATTCTGACAGCATTTATGTTTGAATCGCTTTTTATCTCAATCGTAGGCGGATTGATTGGAGTTGCGCTTGCCTCACTGCTGCAGTTCTTTTCCATATCAACGCTGAACTTTCAGTCATTCAGTGAGCTGGAGTTCCGTTTTGCCATGAACCCGGGCATTGTTATCGGGTCGCTCATATTTTCCATGTTTATGGGAATACTCGGCGGCTTT
>CAYYJL010000303.1:0-4199 GCA_964472245.1 uncultured Ignavibacteriaceae bacterium
GATCTTCATATGTTTGATATGATTGTCCCCGTACCGCTTCATAAACTCCGCCTTTTAGAAAGAGGATATAACCAGACTGAGTGCATTGCGGAAGGTATCTCTAAAATTACCGGAGTGCCTGCTTTGAAGGTATTAAAAAAAATAAGATATACTGAGTCGCAGACACACAAATCAGGTGCTGAGCGGCGGAAAAACATTTCCTCAAGTTTCAGTATTGTTGATGGAGCGGAAATCCGGGGAAAATATATACTGCTGGTTGATGATGTACTTACCACAGGTGCCACCATCAGCGAGTGCGCATTAATGCTGAGGGCTGCCGGTGCAGCCGGTATCAGCGCAGCTTCAGTTGCACTGACGCTCTGATTACATCCTTTCGGGTGCAGAAACTCCAAGAATTGAAAGACCGTTACGCAATACCTGACGTACTGCAAGGCACAGTGCCAATCTATCCTCCGCTGTTTTTTGCGGACTGCCGATAATACGGCATGAGGTGTAAAAACGGTGGAATAATCCTGCCAGTTCCTCAAGATACACAGTAATACGCTGCGGTTCAAAGTTTTCAGCGGCCAGCAGAACTTCTCCTTCATATTGCCATAGTTTTTTCAGGAGACGAATTTCATCTTCGTGTTCAAAGCCGTAAACTCCCTCAGTAGAAGCTGAAATTTTTTCTCCCTCAGCCATTCTGACGATGGAACAGATTCTTGCATGAGCATACTGCAAATAGAACACCGGATTTTCATCCGTCTGTTTTTTTGCTATTTCCAGGTCAAAGTTCAGATGTGTGGATATACTGCGCATATTAAAGAAATACCGTACAGCATCTGCACCTGTTTCCTGAACCAGTTCATCCAGCGTAATAAAATTCGCTTTACGCGTGGACATTTTCACGATTTCATTATTCTGCAGAATAGTTACAAACTGATGAATCAGCACTTTTATTTTATCGGTATCGTGTCCCAAAGCCCGCAGCCCTGCAAGTACATCAGAGTATGTAGCATTGTGGTCTGAGCCGAATAAATCCACAATCAAATCATAACCGCGGTCAAATTTTGTTATATGGTATGCAATATCCGGCAGGCGGTATGTCGGCTCTCCTGTTGATTTGATAATTACTTTATCACTTTCCTGTCCAAGTTCAGTCAGTTTGAGCCAGGTTGCCCCTTCAGAGGTATAGCTCAACCCTTTATCGGTGAATTCCTTTAATACTGCATCAATTTTTCCGTCAGTATATAAAGTATTCTCGTTATAGTAGGAATCAAAAACAATCCCAAGTGAACCAAGCGTTTTGCTTATATCCTTAAATATCTCCTGTTCAGCACGGTCCTTAAACAAATCCACCTCTGTAGTGGATTCCAGCGTATTCCCAAACTCCTCAATCAGAGTCCGTGCAATTTCAGTGATATATTCTCCCTGATAATAATCTTCAGGAAATTCAATTTCTTTGCCAAGCAGCTGTAAATAACGGAGGCGTACAGAATCCCCCAATACGCGCATCTGTCTGCCTGCATTATTAAAGTAGTATTCACGGTTTACATTATACCCCACCGTTGAGAGCAGCGTAGCGATGGTATCACCTGATACGGCATTACGCCCATGTCCCACCGTTAAAGGGCCGGTCGGATTAGCTGAAACAAATTCCACCAAAGCTTTTTTACCGCTGTGTTTATCGCTTTTGCCAAATCCGTCACCGGAAGATACCACTTGTGATACAATAGTATTTATATATGAGTCGGCAAAACTGAAATTGATGAATCCGGGAGCTGCAATATCTACTGACTTTATATACACCGGATCGGTAACCAGTGCACCGGTTATTTCAGTTGCAATATCCATCGGTTTTCTTTTGAGAATTTTCGCCAGCATCATAGCCGCATTGGAAGATAAATCACCAAAGGACTCATTCTTTGGCCGTTCAAAAAACACGGGGATTTCTGTCAAATACGGGAGCTTTACCGCAGCTTCCCGGAATACGGATTCAAGGTATTTTTTCAATTCACAAATGCGGATTTAGGTTAGGAAATAGGATCTTTTAATACTTTGGAAGGTGCACCTGCCCACAATCTTTCCAGATTATAAAACTCCCTTGCATCTGTTTTAAATACATGTACTACCACATCAACGTAATCAAGCAACACCCAGCTCAGGGAGGTATAACCTTCCTTATGCCATACGCGGATTGCCTCGTCACGCAGCGTATGTTCAACATGATCCGCTATTGCCTTTACCTGTACATCGGAGTCAGCGGAGCAGACGACAAAATAATCGGTTAATGAGGAAACCGATTTAATCTCTATGATAGTGACATCTTTGCCTTTCTTTTCAAAAATGAGATCGGCAATTTTTTCTGATAATTGTTCTGAATTCACTATAATTTTTTATCCAGTTTAAGTTTTGTAAAATCCCTGCCGGCAATGACACTTACATCAAGCAGCCGTGCAGGGTTAATGATGGTTACGACTCTCAGGGAATCCAATCCCAATTTTGCGGCAACATAATTTGCCCGCCACCGGTATCCGGTTAAGTCAATCACCAGCGTTTCTTCTATTTCAAATGATTCGTAATTACCTGTCTGCAGCACATCAATGTGCGGCTCCCTCAGGAAATCAGCAATTCGGGTACTTGCATTATTTATGCCGCAGCCGTTAAGCACTTCCACTTTTATCGGCTGGCCGTCAGGCGGGGCTGCCGGCGGCAGAGTTGGTTCTTCTGCATCCGGAACAAGCAGCAATATGAAGTATATACTGATAAGGACATTGATAACGATAGCAAATACCAAAAGCAGCCGTTTAAATTGTTGTTCCCGCTCAGACGGCTCGTATGGTTGCTCATCCATCCTTTAAATAACTATTCTCCCGAAGGGAAACCGCTTCCCCATCCTGAGTTAAAAAAGGAATTGTTATAAAATGAGTTGTATCCGTATCCATAAGAATTATACAACCCCGGCAGCTGCTGATATGACAAACTGACGGAAAAGTTTTTCCAGGGACGGTAATTCAACCTTGCAGAAGAAAGATGAATTCCGGTGATGCTGTTGGTAAAATTATCACCAAACGAACTGTATGGTGAGTGAACCAGATTTGCATCTACCTGAAGCTCCATATTGTCAGAAAATCTGTACATCATGCTGTTGGTATATACACCAAGCGCAAGACCGTTGCCGCCAAAAGTTGAATAGCTCATGGAGTAGCTGTGATTCATTGAAAATTTTGAAGGGTCAAAAAGCCCGAACAGGAAGGAATCTCCCTCGTCCACAATAAAGCTTTTGACTCCCGGTTTTATAATATCCGTATCCTTAAATTGAGCATGTACGGAACCTGCAGCAAATAAGGTAATCAGGATTACGAACCGGATGATATTTTTCATTTTTTTCTCCAAAAGTTCAATTTTTTGTTGACGTAATTTTATTAGATTTATCCACAAAAACAATGCGCGGTTTATGCACCTTTGCTTCCTCCTCAGTCATATGAGCGTAGGTGATAATAACCACTTCATCGCCCTTAAAACCAAGTCTGGCAGCCGGACCATTCAGGCAGATAATTCCGCTGCCGGCTTTTCCTTCCAGCACATACGTTTCCAGTCTGGCGCCATTGTTCAAATTCACTACCTGCACCTTTTCACCGGGGAGAAAATTGGCCGCATCTATTAATTCGCGGTCAATGGTAATGCTTCCCTCATAATAGAGTTCCGCCTCAGTTACGGTTGCCCGATGTATTTTTGATTTGAACATTTCGCGCATCATGGAACTATGCACCACACCTTAGAAAAATAATAAATATAAACTACAAATATACGGTAGAAATACGGGAAAAATGAATTCCTCCTTAAATGAGATGCAAAAAGCAGCAGAAATGTTTCAAATTTTGCTAAAATATGCTTGATTTCTTTAAATGAATAGAATATCTTGCACCATGAAATTAAACAACGCAAACAATCCGGTACATTCTTCTAACACCTGGCGATTTAGCTACTGGTGGGGATTTTACTATTCCGGTGCGTGAGCGGTAATTTACATATTGTAACGGAAGAACCCTTCCGGGATTACCCTCCCGGAAGGGTTTTTTGTTTTATAGCAATCTTAAATAATAAAAATGTTTCTAAAGAGCAGCAAAACTGAGTTTTCTGAATTAGCACAAAGCTACGACTATATCCCCGATTATGAGTTTATTCCGGCGGATATGCTCACACCTGTGCTGGCATAT
>CAYYJL010000304.1:0-4193 GCA_964472245.1 uncultured Ignavibacteriaceae bacterium
GACGCCGAGCAAGCAGACCTTCGGCTTCTTCAACCGGAACCTGGTGATGGAGTATGATGTGCTTATCCTGGATGATCTGAGGTTTGAAAACCTGACCGACGCGAAATTAGAGAACCTTTCCCTGCTGATAAACCGGGTATACAATCACAAGCGGAGGATAGTCATTACAGCCAATGTCCCGGAGGCGATTTTCAGTGAGATTGATGATCGTATATACAGCAGATTGAATGAAATATGTATTTGGCTCACCTTCACCGGTGAGGATTACCGTAAAAAACTAAGGAGCAAATAATGTACGACGGGAAACAGGATGCCAAGCCCTGTAAAGCTTGCGGTAAATTGATTGTGTTTCTTTACACGACGACGGGAAAGAGAATCCCGGTTAATTATGACAGTTTGACTGAGGAGGATAAACGGATAGTCCATAATGCCGGGCCAATTGATTTTAACAGAGAGGTCCATAAAACCCACTTTGCAGACTGCCCTGCAGCAAAGGATTTCCGGAAGCGGGATGCACGGAAAGGTTGATAAAAACCAGTCAGCCATTGTGAAGCAGCTGCAGCAGCTTGGTGTATCTGTTTTTGTCCTCTCCGGTGTGGGGAAGGGAATTGCTGATTTAATCATTGGATGGCGCGGAAAGAATTACCTGGTAGAGGTGAAAAATCCGGAGAGAAAATGGAAGTATACACCTGATCAAGTGCGGTTCCGTGCGAGCTGGCGGGGGCAGATTGTAACGATTGAAAAAGTTGAAGAATTATTTAATCTATTAGGAATAAAAGGATGAACGAAGAAACTATCATCGAATTTGAACAGCGGATAATGGATAATGACCTTTTAAGCATAAAGGATAGAAAGAGAATTTCATACTATCTCTGCTGCTTAGAAGAGACTGCAAACTACCTGAAGGAACACAACCGGCAGAGCGCAATGACGACGATTATGAAGCGCGCTGTGGTCCGCGCTAATAAAAAGATGAATCGTTGAAAAAGAAATCGTATAGTGAAGATATACTCCGTCAGATAAAAAAGGATGGACTGAGTAATGATATACTCATACGAAACTACCATATCCGGATGGAGTACCGGCGGCTGATAAAGAAACACCGCAGTGAGGAGTGTTTCCAGCTGCTATCGGAACGGTATTTCCTTTCCCCAAAGCGGATACAACAAATCGTATATCAGAAATAGTTATCCTTACAAAAACGGGGATGACTTTGACACACCTATAAACTACATTACCGGCTAAAAAATTGGCAAAGCGGCGTAAAATATGGGATGCTGAGGCACTCAAGGCGATGGCAGACCTTCTCTTAGATTGGATGAAGAAAGAGGAGAATGTCTGGTTTAAGGATTTTTCATTGGAATATGGGATATCCTGGCGTTACCTGCTGGAGCTCTCCAAAAAGAGTAAACCGCTTACCACTGCAATAGAAATAGCCAAACAGATGCAAGAATCAAAATTGTTTAAGGCAGCAATAAATTCTAAGAGTCAAGCTATATATATATTCGCTTTAAAGAATGTGGCCGGCTGGCGTGATATAACTGAAGAAAATTCTGAAAACCCGGATGGAGCTGATAAGTTTGCTCAGACTCTGATCAGAGCAGCTAAAGCCGCAAAGGAGGGAGGAAAGAATGCTACAAAACCTAGAAATTAATCCAAGCCAGGCAAAAATCCTCCTCGATTTAAATACTTGTGTCAGGGGTTTTATTGGCGGTTTCGGTGCAGGGAAAACGGTGCTGAGCTGTTTGGACGGGTTATTTAAGGCATTAGTGAATCCCGGGAGTTACGGAATGATAGTATCACCAACTTACCGGATGTTAGATGACACTGTGAAAAGGACACTGTTTGAAATTTGTGAACAGCATGGAATACATTATAGATTCCACTCAAAGAAAGAGGCCGTATATATCCGAAAAAGCGGATCCTGGATATCCTTTCGTTCCGGAGAAGACCCGGAAAGTTTATCCGGTCCAAACCTCACATGAAATTACCCTCATGAAAGAGCAGGCGTTTAAAATGGTAGTGGGCCGTGTGAGAGAAAAGAAATCTAATGTCCGCCAGATACTGTTAACCGGTACACCGCGCGGATTTGATTTCGTATATGACTACTTCCAGGAGAAAAAACCGGACAGGATGATGGTTATGGTCAGCACGTATGAGAATGCTAAAAATCTTGCCCCTGAGTATATTGCAAATCTTAAATCTGCTTATGATGCAAAGAATGTGCAGCAGTACGTTGAGGGAATGTTCGTTAATACGAAAGCCGGCCGGGTATATTATGCGTGGGACAGGAACTTAAATATCCGTACTGCAAAATACAATCCGAATTTACCAATTATTATAACAGTTGATTTTAACGTTGATCCCATGGTGTGGGGCATCGTGCAGAACTACGGTGATACTGATTGCCTGATTGATGAAATTGTACAGCGGGACACTAACACGTTATATATGACACGCGAGCTGCTGCGCAGATATCCGAACGCAAGGGGATATCATGTTTACGGGGATTACTCCGGAACATTCCGTCACACCTCTGCGCCATCTACAGATTATAAAATAATGGAGAAAGAAATACCCGGAATGATTTTAATAACAAAGCCAAACCCTAATGTTATTGACAGAATAAACGTCGTTAATGCGCGGTTGTGTGATGCTGTTGGAAAGCGCAGATTATTCGTCTCTAAGAACTGCGAGATGCACATTAAAGACTTTGAGCAGGTGAGCTGGATGGAAACTAAAAAGGATATTGACAAACGCGATAGAGAACGCACACACGCTACAGACGGGTTGGGTTATTATTTAGAAGAGCAGTATTCACTCCGCGGAAAACCGCAGGTTACACATAAATACAGAAAGGCAGGATAAAATGGGTTGGTTCGATAAATTGCGTCCCGCAAAGAGCAGCTTTGTTGATCGAATTGTGCGGGAGAGTATGATCCGCGGATTAATGCAATCAAAGGAGTGGGAGGATATGCAAGCCATAAAATCATATGCATACCTCAAGAATGATATATCAACCATCCGTTATTTTCTGTTAGAGCATTTAGCTGCTACTTATGCGCAGGATACAATAGCGAAGATGCCTTTTGTTATCGTTAACGACATCCCGCGCATTATTAAAAAGCTCACATTGGCCTACAAGGAATCCCCTGAACTGAGCATCAAAAATGAAAAATATTATGATGCTACCAAACGCTTGAACAGGGAAAGAAAGGAATTCCATAAACAAGCTAAGATGTTTAATACTGTACTGGTCCGTCCCATTTGGGATAAAAATAAGAAGTATATACGACATATGATTTTGAACAGGGGAATCTGTGATGTTGTGCCTTCCCCGGATTATCACCTTAATGCTGAGCAGGTCAGTTATGTTATAAACTATCCTGATGGCGCAGGAAAGATGAAAGAATACCGCATTGTATGGACAGATACAGAGCATTACGCAATAGATGTTAAAACCGATAAGCAAGTACAGCTGGCATTTATGCCTAAAGACGGAAGAAACCCATACGGACGGTTACCCTATGTTGTTTTACGATTAGAAGAAGCCAATGATTTTTGGGGTGATGGACTGGCTGATCTTGTAGTGAGTAATGAGGCATTAAACGGAAGATTATCCGATATGTTTTACAAACTGTATTTCAGCTTCGGTGTACCGGTAGGAGTAAACCTGAAGATGACAGCGGATGAATTTATTTTAAATCCATCGCAGGGAATAATGGTTGATAATGCAGGGGCACATGAGGTTGTACCCGACCTAAAATTTGCAACGCCAGACCATAAAACTGATTTGGATAAGGAAGTTGATGCTTGGTTCCGGACTGAGTTGAACAGGTCCAAGGGGCTACCCTCTTCCGGTATATTATATAAATCCGGATATGATCGTATGGTTGATAACTATGAGGTTATAGATCAGAATGAAGATGACATTGCTGCTCTGCGTGAATTTGAAGAGGAGCTTTATCAACTGCAGAAGATAGTTGCGCAGATGGATGGCAGAGTTGATTTTGGAAGCGAAAAGTTTTCCATCGAGTTTAAGGAAATACAGTTTCCCAAATCAGATACTGAACTGTGGACGGACCGAGAGAAAGAATATCAGTATAATATATCTACTCCTGTTGATTGGATGAGAGAGCGCCGACCCGAGCTTACTGATGCTCAGCTGATGGATCTGCTCCGGGACAATAAAA
>CAYYJL010000305.1:0-4188 GCA_964472245.1 uncultured Ignavibacteriaceae bacterium
GGGTACAATAATATATTAGATGCTCTGGGTAAAATATTTACGGAACGAATTAAGGTAAGCTTTTTTGCTTTAGCCCAGAGAAAGGATGCTAACCGGGGTGTAATAATAAAACAGGCAGCAGGCAGTATGTATATTTCAGATTTTAACTTTCATAAAGAGAATCTGGAAGAATACCTTGATAAAAAGTATATATCGGGGGAAAAGCTGGTTGTTGACCGGGCTCAGATGGCGGCAATTTTTCCTAATGACCACAAGAAGTTTGATGCAGCAGGTATTTATACCATTATTCCGCTTATCTCCAATCAAAAGGTAATCGGATTTTTCCTGATTGGACTTTCTTATTACGGCAGGCAGTTCGGGGGGAAAGATTTGGAACATCTGGTTTCACTGGCAAATCAGTCAGCAACAGCACTGGAAAATGCGAGATTGTATCAGGCAGAAGCAGAAAAGCTGAAGATTGAGCGTGATCTTGAACTGGCAAGAAAAATTCAGAAAAGTCTGCTGCCGCACAGCATACCGGAATTTGCTCAGTTAGATATAGCCGGTGATATGATTCCTGCAATGCAGGTTGGCGGGGATTACTTTGACATTATAAAAGTTTCAGATACAAAAGTATTTGTCATCGTTGGTGATGTTTCCGGTAAGGGACTTTCAGCATCATTATATATGACGAAAATTCAGACTTTATTGCAGATTGCCTGTACCGAAAATACAACACCGGCAGCAATACTTACCAACCTGAATCAGCAGCTTGCTAGGATATTGGACAGCAGCTCATTTGTGACTATGGTGATAGCTCTGTTTGACCTGGAAACCAGAACCGTTAAAGTAGCAAGAGCAGGACATCCTCCAATCTATTTGCAGTTAAACGGAACGTCCGAGTTTGTCTCATCAAGAGGAATTGGCATTGGTCTTGACCGCGGGGAGCGGTTCGGTAAGCTGATAGAGGAGAAGGAATTACCCTTAAAACAAGGTCAGATATTTACGTTTTATTCTGACGGTATAACAGAAGCGATGAATGATGCGAAAATGATGTATGAAACAGAACGTCTTGAAGCAGTAATTAAATCAAACATCCAATATCCTGCCGGTTCAATTAGCCGTGCAGTGGTTGATTCCGTGAATGAGTTTGCCGGGGATACAGGGCAGTATGATGATATAACCATCGTTGTGGTTAAAGTAAACGAGTAATAATACAGACCTGATAAACAGACAATAAAGTTTCTGAATCTTTAAAATAAAAAAGCCGGCTCATGTGAACCGGCTATTTTATTTTTAAGAGCTTACAGAGATTAGAATGTAATCTTCTTATTATATTTCTTTGTATAATCCATAACAAACGCAGTTGCCACAAAGATGGAACTGTAGGTACCAATGATGATACCAAAAGCCATGGTGAATGCAAAACCTCTTAAAACTTCTCCTCCGAGGAATAACAGTACCAGGGTGGTGAGCAATGTGGTACCGCCTGTTAAAACAGTTCTGCTCAAACACAATAACGGTATCGTTAATTGAGTAACCAATAAGGAGAAGGAAAGCTGCCACTACGGTAAGACTTATTTCCAGGTTGAGACCGGGAATAAATCCATAGAAAAGGGAAAAGAGCCCGAGCGTGATTAACACGTCATGAAAAAGTGCAGCAACTGAGCCAAGTGCAAAAATCATTTTGAAACGGACGCCCAGGTAGATAAGGATTCCAATGAGAGAGGCAGCAATAGCAATTAAAGCATCGCGCTTTAATTCGTTACCAATCTTTGGTCCGACCACTTCAGCACGGATTACTTCAAAGTTATATCCGGTAAAGTTCTTGCGGAGGTTTTCCTTAATCCAGTCTGCGATACCAATTCTGACAATGATATCAGTATTTGATTCTTCCTCAGAAACTTTACCTGCCTGATAACCAAGGAGAAAAAGTTTATCCACGATAACATTTGCTGCTGCCGGGGAGGTGAATTTATATACAATAGAATTGACTGTTTTATCGGAAGTCGTAAAAGTGGAATCCGGGAATACTTTCTTTATTTCTGCATCAAGATTCTGAGTCACTTTAGGAAATATATCATCCGGGATATTCTGAATATCCGTTCTGACAAGAATACCGGTTTCACTGCCGAATGTTTTAACTTCCATAACACCAAGACCAATGTTATTGGCGACGGTACGTACTTTAGTTATATCAATCGGCTTATTGAATTCAATTTCCAATTCGGTTCCGCCGCGGAAATCTATACCGAAGACCAGCCCGCGGAACAGGATATTGATAAGACCGAGAATGAAGATTGTAGTGGAAACAATATAAAACAGTTTCCGCTTTCCCATCCAGTCAACATTTAAATTATGAAAAATCTGCATTTTATTTAAAACTCCTGTTAAAAGATAATTATCCTAATGTGACCTTGTGGCCTTTATCAACAAAGTAATCAAACATCAATTTGGTTACCACAAGTGCACCGAATAAACTGGTTACGATACCAATCATCAAAGTGAGTGCAAAACCCTGAATAGGACCGGTACCAAACTGGTAGAGTACTATACCGGTAATCATGGTGGTGATGTTTGAGTCAATGATTGCAGAATAAGCTTTGGCAAATCCTGCATCAACGGCTGCCTTTAAGGTCCTGCCGTAGGAAAGTTCTTCACGAATTCTTTCATAAATAAGTACGTTTGCATCTACTGCCATACCCATGGTGAGGATGATACCAGCGATGCCGGGCAATGTGAGGGTTGCCATAAATGCTGATAATACACCAAGTATGAGTAATACGGTGAACACCAGAGAGAAAGCAGCTATTGAACCTGCCTGGCGGTAGTACACAATCATAAAGATACCAACGATCAGGTAGCCAAGAATTGCAGAGTTGAACCCGCGGTTAACGGAATCCTGTCCGAGTGATGGTCCAACAGTTCTCTCTTCAATGATATCAACCGGAGCGGGGAGTGCACCGGCTTTTAAGACGATTTCCAACAGTTTGGCTTCTTCCAGATTTTCCATTCCGGTAATCTGAGATCTGCCGCCCGGGATTTTATTCTGAATGTTAGGAGCGGTAAATACAACTCCGTCCAGAACAACAGCGCATCTTTTTCCGATATTTGCACCGGTGATTCTTGCCCACTCAAGTGCTCCTTCGGAGTTCATTTCCATATTAACAATCGGCTGAGAGCTGGATGGATCCAAAGTTGCAACCGCATTAGTGATTACACCACCGGTCAGTTCAGCTTCTTTGTTCACCAGATACAACATGAAGAATTCAGTACCGGATTCTGCGTCCTTAATGGACTTTGCGCTGAATAAAAACTCAATGTTATCCGGCATAACGTTTTTAATGGCTTCAGACTGGAGCAGGCGGAGGACTTTATCTTTGTTATCCTTTCTTACGTAACCTTCAGCAGATCTGAATTGCGGGTCATACTGAACAAGCGCAAAGAAGGGGTGCTCTTTTGCAAATTGTTCTTCAGTCATGTTTGCCGGGTCGGTGGTATCAGATGCGGAGCTATTGGCAGCAGAGGTATCTGCTGAAGCCAGGGTGCTGTCGCCTGATGTACCAAGAGTATCAAGGGATACTTTTCCGGAAGCGGCTTCATCAATTTTTTGAATGATGGTGATTGCATATTCAGGATCCTTGAGCAGTCTGAATTCCAGCAATGCTGTACCCTGGAGCAGCTGGCGGGCTTCTTCTTCTTTTGCTACACCCGGCAGTTCAACCACAATTCTTCTGTCACCCTGTCGCTGAATTGACGGCTCTGAAACACCATACTGGTCAACACGGTTTCTGATGATTTCCATTGCTCTGGAAACTGCATCTTCACTCTGTTTTCTCAGGTCATCCAGAATTTCAGCATCCTCAACGCGGATGGAGCCGTAATATTTGCTGATTCTGATGTTGTTTTCCTGAAATTTTCTATAGAGTATATCTACAACAGATTCTTCCGAAAGAAGTGCTTCATCGGCTGCTTCTTTCAGATACTTTTTGAACTCATCATCAGGATTGGTTGCAATTTTAGAAAGCAGCTGAGCAGTATTAACTTCCAGAACTACCCGCATACCGCCCTGAAGATCAAGACCGAGCTTTATTCTGTTAAGGCGGGCTTCTCTGATCTTAGGATCAGCTAATTTAATGCTGTCTTCAGTACCGGATAGTATTTTATCAAGCCGGTCGTTTGTGATATAAGGGTTAGCAGCTTTGATAC
>CAYYJL010000306.1:0-4186 GCA_964472245.1 uncultured Ignavibacteriaceae bacterium
TCCGGACTGAATCAGAAGGGTTTCATCATTTTCAAGCTGTTCAAGTGCACGGATGATAGCATAATAACTTTCCGGATTTCTTGCTGCTTTTCCTTTGCCTCCGTAAACAATCAGTTCGGCAGGATTTTCTGCCACTTCAGGGTCGAGGTTATTCATCAGCATCCGTTTAGCGGCTTCCTGTATCCATCCTTTGCAGGTTAACTCAGTGCCTCGCAGCGCTCTAATTTCAGGGAGAGTTTTCACGTATCACTGATCCTTAAAATGTGTTTCATATATCTGTGAGTATTGTGTCAGCATGGAACGGTAAAGCCATTTTCTCCAGAACCATCCTTTGTTTGCTTCAGTCTTTAAAAATTTAATATTGGTTTCAATATTAAAACGCAGCCGTGTAAATTCGTCTTTGGTCAGTTTTACTTCTTCATCTGATGAGGAGAGTTTGTTGAGAATTGATGTAAATACCTTTTCCTCAGTCATCAGTTTCTGATTTCCGCCGATTTGTTTTAACAACTGTTTTAAGAAAGTTGTTAAAATTTTCCTTTCGTTTTTGCTGAAGGTAAAATTATAATTTCTTAATTTAAATTTCATATATCCTTGGTTAGAAAGTTAATGATGATAATTTTTCCCTGATTTTCTGATATCCGGGTTTAATGACTTGATATATATATTTGAGGCGTTCATCATGATGGATGAATGCCGATTTCATGGCGTTAATGGTGAGCTTTTCAATATCATCCAGGTTAATGCCAAAATACTCAACCGCAGTGAGAATTTCCCGCGTCATGGTAGTATTACCCATCAGGCGGTCATCTGTGTTGAGTGTCAGGCGGAATTTTAATTTGTATAACTGTTTAAATGGGTGATTTTCTAATTTGTCAATAGCCCCGGTTTGCAAATTTGAAAGGAGGCAGATTTCAATCGGTATCCGTTTATCAAGCACGTACTGAGCGAGTTCTCCCATGCCTACCACATTCCTATCTTGATCAAGGATAAGATCATCCAGCAGACGGGTACCATGACCAATTCTGTGTGCGCCGCACCACTGAATTGCCTGCCAGATTGATTCCTTGCCGAATGCCTCACCGGCGTGAATGGTAATGTTAAAATTAGCACGCTGGATAAACTGAAATGCATCAATATGTTTTTTAGGCGGATACCCGCCTTCCTCCCCGGCAAGGTCGAATCCGACTACACCCTGATTTCTGTAATTGACAGCCAGCTCGGCTATTTCCAGGGAATTTTTCATGTTCCTCATGCCGCAAAGGATCAGCCCATAGCCAACGCCAAAATCTTTTTTTCCCTTTTCTAAGCCATCGAGGACGGCTCTAACCACATCATCATAGTGCAAACCTCTGCTTGTATGAAATACCGGGGCAAACCGGGTTTCAACGTAAAATACGTTATCATTTTTCATATCCTCCATCATTTCGTATGCAACGCGGAACAGGGATTCCCTTGTCTGCATGACGGCACAGGTATGCTCAAAACCCTGCAGGAATTCAACCAGATTTCCTTTATCAGCGCCCCGGTGGAACCACTCGGCCAGTTCACCAGCATCGGAGGTGGGGAGTTTCTTGTATTTCAGGTCGTGGGCTAATTCGATTACGGTTTGTGCCCTGAGTCCGCCGTCCAGGTGGTCGTGCAGCAGAACTTTGGGCATTTCTTTAATTATTTCAGTTCTCACAAAAATTTCCTAATTATTAATTTAAATTTACCGAGTGAAAATGGGTAAACCAATTAATTTCGGGGTAAATAAAGTAAACTGTGTTGAATTCCTTTATTTTGTTGTTAAAAAGGGCTTTTCTTGCCTTGTCAATCAATTTTCTATTTAAATTATTCATATATTTCAGGTAGAAATAAAACTATGTCAATTCTTGTGATAGGAGACTAAATGAACAATAAACACTACCTCTTATTAGGGGTTTTTATGCTTGGAATAATATTCACCGGGTTTCAGTGTTCTTCCACTGAAATCACCAGCGCCAGACTGTACATTCAACAGAAAAATACGCCAAAAGCGATTGAGGCACTGAAAAGAGAAATTGCAAAGAATCCCAAAAGTGATGAAGGGTATTACCTTTTAGGCACACTGTATGCTGATGACGAAAAGTTTGACAGTATGCTTGTATGCTTTAAATCTTCATTAGAAATCAGCAAAAAGTTTGAAAAAGAAATTACCAATAAAAAGCTGGTTACCTGGGGAGATTTGTTTAACAAAGGTGTTGCTTTTTATCAGAAGGCAGGTAAAACTGAAGATACTGATTCCTCAAAAAGCTACTATGTGAGCTCATCCACCGCATTTGAAAAGGCCATTACGGTTATGCCGGATAGTCCGAATACTTATAAGTATCTGGCATATGTATACCTGAACATGGGCGAATATGAAAAAGCAATTGAACCGCTCAATACGCTGATTAAACTTGATAATTCCGCAGAAGGTTACCGTTTTATCGGCGAAATCTATTTTGATGAGGGTGAAAAACTTATGGCTCAGTATGAGGAGTCAAAAGATGAAGCTGCAAAAAAAGAAGCGCAAAAAAAATATGAAGCAGCTATCAGTATATTGGAAAAAGGAAAATCACTGTATCCTAATGATGCAACCATTTTATTATATCTATCCAACTCCTACATCGCCGCCGGTAAAACAGATGTAGCGGTTAAAGCATTTAAGGAAGGGGTTGAAAAAGAACCCAATAACATTCTCTACAGATATAACTATGGAGTTCTGCTCTTAGGCGCCAATGACTTTGAAGGTGCAACGGTGCAGTTTTTAAAGGCATTGGAGATTAATCCTAAATACATTAATGCGGAATACAACCTCGCCATTGCCTATGTTAAATGGGGAACAACCTTGGCAAAAGCCGCTGAAGCAGCAGGCAAAGAAGATCCTGAAACAAAGGAAAAGTATAAACTTGCTGTTCCATATCTTAATAATTACCTGAATGAAAAAGGTGAAGATGCTGCTGCCTGGGAACTGCTGGGCAAGGTGCATTCAGTGCTTGGCAATCTCAAAGAAGCTACAGAAGCATTTGATAAAGCTGACTCTCTTAGAAAATAAAAATGATAAAGGATGACAATGAGTCAAAACGGTCCGCAGCAACATCAGATTAATATACAGCTCGACGAAAAAGAAGCCGAGGGTATATACTCTAATTTTGCAATTATAACACACTCCCCGGCAGAATTTGTAATTGATTTTACACGGATTGTACCGGGTGTCCCAAAGGCAAAAGTATTTTCGCGCATTATCACAACACCGCAGCATGCTAAAATGTTCATGCGGGCACTCAAGGATAATCTTGACAAGTATGAGAGCCGCTTTGGTGAAATACGTGTGGATGGATCCCAGGAGCAAAACTTTGGCTTTATGCCGTATCCTGATAAAGATAAGATCAATTAAGTACCTGTATTATCAAATGTAAAGGGCAGAATAGTGGTTCTGCCCTTTATATATTTTGTGTTTTAAATTTCCTTACAATCAATTACCCTCAAAAATATGGAGGAGGAAAAAATTGAAATCTACAAACCGATTTAAGAATTCCATTTTTAAGCGACTGCTTGTTGCCTCATTCTTCTTGACTGCCGCTTTTGTGCTTCAGTCATGCGAAGTAAAAAGCCCGATACTACCCAGCTGGGATGTTGAGTTGACGGTACCTGTAGTTGACAGAAATTTTGATTTGCAGTCAGTAATCAACAAGGATTCCTCGGTTTTGAGGAGTTACAATGACCCTGACCGTCTTGGTTTATTGTATTACAGAGATTTAAGTGAAATTGAACCAATTGTGGTCGGCGACAAATTAAAAATGTCCCCCATCGGTGTCTCATCTGCATTTCAGGTCGGAACCATTTCCGCAAACGCACCTGCACCGGTGAGTATAAATATACCGGTCTCTGATTTTGTACCGGGTGCACAAGGCGGGCAGCCGTTCATTTTTCCTCCTGTAAGCAATCAATCAATTTCCAAAACACTTGATCCTATTGATGCTTTTGAAGAAGCTGTATTCTCCGCCGGCAACTTCAGGATGAGCTTTTTTAATAATAATGGAGTTCAGATTACTATCAATAGTATCACGATGCGTAATGCTGCAACATCTGCCGTTATACCACAGCTTTCCAGCAGTGATCCATTAGTCATACCAAGTGGACAGACCGGAGTTAAAAACTTGCCGCTGGCGGGTGCAAGAGTTCC
>CAYYJL010000307.1:0-4177 GCA_964472245.1 uncultured Ignavibacteriaceae bacterium
CCAGATATATTCCCACGCAACCATATATAATAGTAAACCGGCCTCATAATACAGGAAGAGCCGGTAAGAATCCTTTGCCGGGCCGTAATGCGGGTAAAAAGCGGCAAAATCCTTTTGTGCAGAAACCACCCAAATTATCGGCATCATGACAATAAGGGATATAACCACATATCTTAATCCTGCTTTATAATCACCAAAAGTAACACCCCAGTTTTTCGGACTTTCCTTAAAAACGAAAATAATAAGCAGCAACGGTATAATGCAGAGGGATAAAAAATCCCCGCCAAACCAGTACAGGAACTCATACAGCACAATTGTATCAGTATCAAGATGCAAAAAGCTGCTGCGGAAATTCTGTATAAAAAAGGAGCGTGATGTTATATACCACGAGATCGTTTGCAGAACTGCAACAGAAAGAAAAATCCATAATATACGGGGATTCATCTCTTTTGCGGAGGCAATAAATTCCTTTATATCTCTTTTTATCTCAGAAAATAACAATTGATACAACTCCGGCAAACATGATGGAAGCACCAAGAAAACGTTTTTTTATGTTTTGCTCATTAAGGAAAAAATGACCAAGCCCAACTGAGATCATACCTGCTGTTCTTTTCAATGCAATAACATACGCAACCAATGCTAAGGAAAGGGCTGTCATATGCAGAAAAAATCCAAGTGTGGTAAGCAACCCCACCAATAACAAATTCTTCTTTTCACTCTTTATATCCGGAAGTGAAAACTTACGTTTCCCAAACAGAAACATTGATGTTCCGGTTATAACAAACAAATTTACAAAAAAAACATATTGCCAGACTCCGGATGCCCTGATGCCTATTTTATCAAAGTTTGCCGAAATGCTCCATACCACAGCAACAATCAGCATATATCTTGTCCCCTTGTTTGTAACCAGTGCCTTAAATGGACGCCATGGATTTTCTTTTATTCCGCCCACATTTAATAAGTATGACCCGATGATAATCAAAAAGATTCCGATATAGCCGGATAAGTCAGGATATTCATTTAACAGAAAGGGAGAGGTTATCAGCAAGAACAATGGAGTAAAACTGAGCATTGGTACCACCTCAGATATATCCCCTTTTGAAATTGCCCTGTGATACAAAATTGCAGCTGCAATATTTGACAGCCCGGAGATAGTAACTGCAAGAAAAAATGTACCTGAAAACCGCATATCTGCGAGAAAAAGCACGGGGGAAAAACAGATTGCTGGTATTAGATTATTAAACCAGGTGATTAAAAGCGGGTCAACATTTTTAGAGGCCCTCTTGCTGAATACATTTCTTGATGCGTCAACAACCGGATTCAAAAGTGCATATAACAACCACATATATAAATTATATCAGTGGAGATTATCTAATAACATAAAATCGTTGAATCTTGTTTTAGTCTTTTCATCAAGATTTTTTTCCTCATAAGGACATATTTTAAGCAACGGACATTGTGCGCAGGCAGGGTTAGTGGGGAAACAAAACTCTCTCCCCAATCGTATCAGATTAGTATGGAAACTGTGTGCTATATGATCCGGCATCAGATCAAAAAGGAACCAGAATGTTTTTTCCGGATTGGAGGAACCGTATATACCCAGGCGTGCCACGGTACGGTTCACGTGAGTATCTACCGGACAAACATTTTTTCTGAGGGAAAAGAGCAGCACGCAGGATGCGGTTTTAACTCCCACCCCATCAAAAGCCGTCAGGTAGTCCAGCACTTCTTTATCAGGGAGTTTCCTGAGATGGTTAAGGGAATAATCCCCTGTCTCTTTCAAAGTATGCAGCACTCCAAGAATCGCTTTGGCTTTTTGTTTACCAAGTCCCGCAATTTTAATTAATGACTCCAGCTGGCGCGACGTCAAATCAGCCACCTCTTCCCAGCTTTCATACCGCTCTTTCAGGTTTAAAAAAGCTTTGTAAGAGTTTTTATCATTGGTATTCTGGGAGAGGATTGTACCGATCAATACATCAAGCGGATGCTGTCTTTTAGCACTTTGTTTGGGTACACCGTAAAAACGGCTCAAAAGAGATTCTATTCTAAGAATTCTCTTCTGAACCGTTTTCTTATCAATTTGACCTGAGTCCGAGCTCTGCTGCATATAGTAAAAGTGTTAAATAACTCAGAGCAGCAGAATCAGCACGTTAGAACTGAAGACTTATATCAATAAACTGAACATTTTCCAATCTGCCGTAATCGGCAAATCCGTAATTCAGTTCAATTGATAATTGATTGGCAATAGGATACTTGAACCCTCCGCCAAAAGTGAAATCCTGCTCACTGTCTCTCAGGAATAAAGATTTATAACCGCCTCGCAGAAAGAACATATTATCGTAGGAAAATTCCACTCCGGCATTAACGTACTCTGTATTATCATTTGGATGAGCAGCATCAATCGCAGTGGTAACCTTTATATAACGGTCTTTATATACATCCATTGCAAGACCCAGTCGAAAAGTCAGAGGCATGTCAAATGTGCCCATATCTGACTTTGATAGGATATTGCCCGGTCCGGATGAAGGATCAGTATCCGGATCATAATTAAATAATATATCCCTGCCGTCAAGCTGCATTTTGGTTCCAAAGTTGGATATGCTTGCGCCGATAACCATATCATTGAATGGAGTTACATAGTAAGTACCGATATCCAAGGCCATGCCTGAAGCACTGGTATTCCATATTGCTTCATGAACATATTTTAATTGGAAACCGATTGAAAACTTGTCGGTAAGTTTTCTGGCGTAGCCGACACCAAGTGCAAGCATGGAAGCATCCCAATATCTTCCGTCTCCTTCAGGAAATGCTTCCGTTCTTACCTTATCTTCCGGCACACCGAGAGACGTTAATGTAAAAAAGAGAGAGCCGATATCCTGCAAGTGAATTGCACCGGCAGCATAATCGTAACTGATATCCGCAAGCCACTCTGCGTGGTTGAATGATACTGCCCCGCCATTGGGAATATTGGCAATTCCTGCCGGATTCCAATAAGCGGAATATATATCATTACTGACTGCAGTAAAAGCGTCGCCCATGCCAATTGCCCTGGCACCTGCTCCAATTTTAAGAAAGTTAGCTGCCGTCGTGCCGACTTTAGCCGTACTGCGCAACAACTGTGCCTGCATGGCGAAGGATACAAAAAGAACCAATACGAGTGATTTAATCATAATTTTATTCATTGTTTTCTCCTTTGCATCCGTCTTATTTAATTAAGGCCAGACGGCCGATTTTTTCACCAACACCCGGGGCATCCACATGATACAGATAAACACCGTATGCTGTTCTCTGTCCCTCATAGGAGAGTAAATCCCAGCTGGCATAATTGGTCATATCATCTTTTTCTATGGTCTGCACCAATTCACCGGCAAGCGTATATATCCGGATGGTGGCCCGCTGAGGAAGATTTCTGAATTCAATTTTTCTGTCACCTCTTGAAGTCGGTGAATTACCCGGCTCTTCAAGTGTGGAGTAACCTACATAAGGATTTGGTACTACAAAAACGTTATCAAGAGCGGTCTTTGCAGTATTTGAGTTAAACGATACCTTTTTTGATGAGAAGGTATATTGATCACCTGCCACAAACGGTTTCCGGTTAAAGATTGTATATACATCCCCGGCCTTTGGATAAACCTTCGGAGATATAGAATCTGCCGGCTGCCGGATTACCAGCTCATAGCTGGTTCGGAGCCCGGTTTCACCTTGCGGCTGAATGACAAGTGTTTCTCCCCAGTTCCAGCGGCCTCTGTATTTATCATTTTGATCTCGTATGACATAAGTTGCCGGTTTGTTTTCACTGACATTCCAGATAACAAAAGGACACAGTACCTTTACATTTGATAATGCTGAGCGGGCAGAATCGCCGACATTGACCCAGTTATACGATGTATCTGTTCCAACCACAACCATAACCGTGTCAAGATTATTCCATCTGATTTCCCAATCAGCACGGTGTTTAACACGCTGCGTCGGGTTACCAACAGTAGCGGGTAAATGCGAAAGACTTGCTCTTAAGTTAATTGCAGGGTTACTAAAACCAGATTTTGTGAAATCCAATGTAAGAGAATCATTTTTTACATACACGCGCATACCGTCAAAAGACTGGTTGCCGTCTTCACCGAGGATATTATTGCTTCTATATACCGGATAATATCGGTAGGAAGCAGTAAATTTCTGT
>CAYYJL010000308.1:0-4153 GCA_964472245.1 uncultured Ignavibacteriaceae bacterium
GCAGCAACGTGCTTTAAGTTATTGTTCTTGTACATATCATACAGAAGGTGGAACGCAGCAAAAATTGAAACCATCATAACTGCTGCAAAGAAGAATATACTTTGGGAAAGTGCAACAGCCGGGAACGTGGTATATACAGCAACTATCAGAAGCGGCTGAAATAATCCGAATAAGAACATTATACGGAACAATTTATTCTTCACAAATGACTTGTATTCTTCACTTTCATTCTTAATTCTGCCGCCCTCCCAGTAAAAGAAAACAAACAGCAATACGCTCGCGGATAAAGTGATTGCAAAGGTAATCATCTGCACCCACTTGAAAAAGATTCCGGATGAGGCGAACAGATCAAGCATGGTGGCATTGCCATTCCAAAATGCAGTATGACCGGCCATATATAAACCGCCGACCATAAAATATGAACCAATTAACAAAAACCAAACACTCCAGCCGCCTGCCTGTGAGTTTAGTTTATTAACATTACTTTCTGCCTGAGCAATTGTTCCGGTTATTTCCCCGGAAACACCTTCATGTTTAATTTTTGAAAATAAATTGGAATACTTAAATGCATAGCGGTAAGAGTAAGCAGCTACAACACCACAGGTTAAAAACACTACAGAAATAATAAGATAGGTTACTGTAGAAACCTGAATCGTATGCAGAATCTGTGCGTAAATAATAACAAGCGCAAGCACGGGTACAATACCCATGATTATTCCGATGCTCTTATTAACTGCCGCAATTTCTATTATTTCTGATGAGAATCTCAGATATATTTCCTGACCGGTTTTTCTGGCTTTCCGTTTGTAATACACGGAAAGAAGAGTTCCGGCTATCAGCAGACTGAAGAATGGCAAAAATATCATCTGCAACAATATTCCGAGGAAATGTAACAGAACTGTGTGTTCAGCGGATTGTGGTAACACTAATGTGTCGAAAATATTCATTAACGACTATCCTCTATTCTCTTTAAATTACTGATAAAATTTTTTCAAGAGAAACATATACAATCACCAACAGTGCAAAGTAATTGATTCTTCTGAAAATATGATTAAATGATAAACGTGATAAGTCTTTTCTGAGTAAATCTCTGGCTGCATATACGAGCCATACCGCGAGCATCGGCAGTATAAATGAAAAGACTGATAAACTGATAATGTTAAAAATCGGAAAAAGCAGCACAGTCAAAGCAGTGGCAGAAGTCCAGATAAATGTAATTCGTGCCAATTGAACATCATTAAATAATTGTATGAGGGTCGGGAAACCGGCTTTTTCATAATCATTATTAAAGATGAGCAGAAGCAGCCAAAAATGCGGTATCTGCCAGATAAAAAAGAAAAAAGCAATGAGTAAAACTTTAGGATCTGTAATACTTCCGCCTGCGGCTATCCAACCTGCTACCGGGGGTAATGCTCCGATTACTGAACCGGGAATAATTGCCAGCGAGTTTACACGTTTCATCGGTGTATATATAACATTATACCAAATCAGACAGGTAAACCCTGCAGCGAATGCCATTGGTGGAAAGTATATCAGCAGAATCAGGGAACCGATTAAAAATGCACCGGCCGAAAGGATAATTGCCTCTTTTACCGATAATTTTCCGGAAGGGAGGGGTCTTCCCTTCGTTCTCTCCATTATTGCATCAGTTTTTCTTTCCTGAATATGATTCAGTGCCGCAGAGGAAAAAGCTAGAAATAGAATTCCTGTAGAAGCCAATAAAGTATCCCCGCTCACATTCCCTTCAAAGCATACATAGCCAAAGCCGGTTGTTACAGCAACAAACAGCGTTATGCGTATCTTATACAGTTCAAGAATTGCGAGAATCTTCGTTTTCACTTACTGCCTTATTTAACCGCATTTGCATTATTAAGTGAATCTGATGCAGCTTTTAACCAGTCTGCATATTTTGCTTCATTCATAACCACAACTTTGGTATACATATAGGAATGATTAAGCCCGCAATATTCTGCACAGGCAATATCATAGGAACCTTCTTTTTCCCAATTAAACCAAACCTGGTTCACTCTGTTGGGAACAACGTCTCTTTTAATTCTGAATGCCGGAATAAAGAACGCATGATTTACATCTATTGAATTAAGATCTACTTTTATCGGTCTGTTTTGTGGTACATAGAGAGTATCTGTTTTTAGACCGTTCGGATATTCAAAGGTCCATTTCCACATCTGTGCATGAGCTTTAACAAGCATAGAATCCTTGGGTGCATTGTTGCCTTCAACAAATCCGACCCAGCCATAATAAAACATAGGGAGTACCAGAATCACGGGGATCACAGTCCAAATAATTTCCAATGTCATATTACCATGAATGTTGACTGCTTTCACACCTTTTTTACGATTAAACTTAAATACAAAGTAAATCATAAGAAATGTGATGAGTAACAATAATGCCAGTGAAATCGCGGTTATAAACAGAAACGCGAAATCTACACCATCAACATATTTATTTGCTGAAAACATTTAACTTGGCCTTTTTATAAGAAAGAGTAGTCTGAAAATAAAAGAATAAGCGAAATTAACAGGAAGAACAATGCAACACCGACAAATGCGCGGAAAGTTTTGCTTTCCACTTTTAGGTGCATGAAAATGGTTAACACCAGATACGATTTGATTGTTGCAATAAACAAAGCTGTTGCAACGGTCAGATCGCCAAAGTTAATTCCTGCTACCGCTACGGTAATTACTGTTAAAACCAAAAGGGCAAACCATACAAAAAAGTATGTTGAATAACCGGGATGATGGTTATGTCCTTCTTGGTGATTTGAATGATTATTATTGCTCATAAATTTCTCAGGTTATAAGATAGAATAACGGGAACAGATATATCCAGATTAAATCCACAAGGTGCCAGTACAGACCGGCGGATTCAAGCTTTACATAACTATCCTGATTAATAACACCTTTAACGGTCAGATAGGTCATATATCCGATTAACGCCATACCAATAACAACGTGAATACCATGAAGACCGGTCATCGCATAGTAGAGTCCAAAAAAGAGTATTTCCCCAGTGGAACGCTCCTGCAATATTTCAGAACCGGGATATATACCATGATGCATTTTGGCAGACCACTCAAAATACTTGTTCACAAGGAACCCGAATGCAAGTATCAGGGTAGCTCCCTGCAAAACAATAGAAAGTGATTTCTTCCCCTTCTGAAGTGCTGCAATGGCAAGCGCCATGGTTAAGCTGGAAGTAAGAAGGATAACAGTATTGAATGTGCCAAAAAGAGTATTCAGTTCTTTTGCAGCAAGATGAAATGCATCCTGATTCAGATATCTGTAAATTGAATAGAGCAGGAATAGACCGCCGAACAGCAGTAATTCTGTAAAGAGAAAAAGCCACATTCCAAGGCGAGCGCCTTCATCATCACGATGCACATGCGCTGCGGTATGTTCAGATGAGCTCAATGTGCCTCCTTAACTTTTTTTTCATCATACTCTTCATTGTTTTTATATTCATAAGGGTCTCCTGTAACCTCAGGAATCACATCAAAATTCTCAAGAGGCGGAGGAGTCATTGATTTCCATTCGAGAGTCTCCCCTCCCCAGGTATTTTCTTCAGTTGTCTTTTCACCTTTAAGCAACCCGGCTATTAAATTACCGAACATAATTAATAGTCCTAGAATTAATACCCATGAGCCATAAGTTGAAATTCTATGATATATCTCAAACTCCGGCAAATAATCATAATATCTTCTCGGCATTCCCAGCCAGCCCATAATGAACATAGGGAAATAAAGCACATTAAAGCCGACAAAGAGAGTCCAAAAGCCAACCTTAGCCCGTTTTAAGTTGTACTTTTTACCAAACATCTTAGGGAACCAGTAATGCAAAGCAGCAAAAATTCCGAAACCGGTACCGCCGAACATTACATAATGGAAATGTGCAACGATAAACGAAGTATCATGTATATGAAGATTTACAGACAGAGCGCCCTGAATTAATCCGGTGAATCCGCCGATTGAAAATAAAAAGATGAATGCCAGCGCAAACAAAAGAGGCGGATCAGTCTGAATAGACCCTTTATATAAGGTCGAAACCCAGTTAAATACTTTTATTGCGCTTGGAATAGCAACGATAAATGTGAGGAACGAAAAAATAAACATAGCCGGTGAGCTCATTCCTGCTGT
>CAYYJL010000309.1:0-1458 GCA_964472245.1 uncultured Ignavibacteriaceae bacterium
GACATATCTGTATCGCGGCAGTCAAAGGAAAAATAGATAAACTCATCATCAAAGAGGAGGCGGACAAAAGTTTCCTGTGCAGCTTTTGAATTGTTTGAGGGCTGAAATTCGTAGCCGATGTTGTATATTTTTGAATCTAACCACTCCGGTTCATCCAAAATTCCATCCAGGGTGATTTTGGTGCTTATTTTGGAAATGTCATATCGCGGGAGTGTGTCGTTTGGATTTTGGGCTAAATTGCCTGCTGTAAACAGTATAATTAAAAATATAGTAACAAGGGCTTTAGTCATATAATCTCTTGATTGTTTTCGGTAAAGTTAACTGGATTTAAGTGATTTTTTAGAATTTTTGGATAAATGGAACTATCAAAGAGTTAAATGGTTTATATTTGTAACCAATGAATTAATTTTTGTGCCTGAAGCGGCCTCAAATCGGATAATGATAAAACAGATAACATACGTAACTTTTCTTGATGCACTTTTACGGGGTGATAATCAGATCTGCAGGAATATAGTCTTTAACCTGCTGGAAAATAAGGTACCCGTAGAAACCATTTATTTTGAACTGTTCCATAAGGTTTTGTACAAAATCGGGAACATGTGGGAACGCAGCCAAATTACCATCCCCACAGAACACCGTGCAACTCAGATAATAGATGAACTTATTTCTGCCACACTTCTAAAAGCTGAGACGGCCACAAAAACAGGAAAAACCTGTGTCATTTCCTGCGTGGATAAGGAGTATCATTTTCTCGGGGCTAAAATGGCTGCCTACATCTTTGAGCTAAATGGGTGGAAATCTCACTTCCTTGGTGCAAGTACACCGGTTAAACTATTAGTCAACTTTATTGAAGAATCAAAACCTGATGTGGTTGGGCTTTCAATTAACTTTCACCTGAACTATCACCGCCTTAATGAAACTCTCTCCTTAATTGAACAGACAGTTCCAAATCAGAAGGTTTATTTAGGGGGCCAGGCAGCAGTTCAAAAAAAGGGGGAACTTGTTGAAAAGTATAAAAATCTGATTGTATTTGAGTCGGTTAAAGAGCTGAACGAAAAATTAAAGGCGGATTCTTAACCAAATAGGGAATAATGATGTTTCCGGGGATATTTCTGCTTTATAAATTACAATTACTTTTGTAGTTTTACGCATTCCATTTCTTTGCTATTACAAACACCGGATACATGTTTACATCCATTGCATTGGCTTTCAGGAAAAGGGTTGATTCCTTAACAATTTCGTTCCAGTATATACTTGAGGTGTTCTCTGACTTACTGATTTTCAGGAAACAGAAGCAGATTGGGGCAATCGTGTTTTACCGTCAGATTCTTTTTACGGGTTTTGACGCACTCAGTATTATCACTCTTATCGCCGCTGCTATTGGCGGTATCATGGTTATTGAAGGCAATTCCATTCTGCCCGGGTGATTCCATTAAAGTGAAGGCTGATGGCGGTAAT
>CAYYJL010000309.1:1468-4147 GCA_964472245.1 uncultured Ignavibacteriaceae bacterium
ATATTCTATAGCATTTTAATCAGTGTGGTTTTCAGGGAATTGAGCTGCCTTTTGACGGCATTCATAATCATTGCCAGGTCCGGAACTGCAATCTCGACAGAATTGGGCAATATGATGATTAACCATGAAATAGAAGCATTGTTATCATTTGGTGTTTCACCCATCTCTTATCTCGTAGTTCCGCGTGTATTGGGTGTCGTTTTTGCAACAGTTATTCTGACGGTGTATTTTAATGCAGCGTCTGTGCTATCCAGCTGGGCAATAAGCCGGTTTTTTGTGCCGCTTAGTCTGGATAACTTTTTGGTTAACGTCTTTTCTGAAATGACATTCGCTGATATTGCTTCCGGAGTTGTCAAGTCTGTAGTCTTTGGCCTTATTATATCCCTGATATCTACTTTTCAGGGGCTGCAGGTACGCATGGCCACAACCGAGGTACCGCAAAAAACAATCAGGGCCGTAGTGCTTTCCCTCTCCTGGGTAATTGTCTTTGATGTTATTGTTACTGCATTCTTTTATTTTAGCTGGTGATGCCTAATCTAGTTGTCAATAATATAAGTTACCTTGAAGAAGGATATTCCATCAAGGATTTCAATTTTGAATTTGAAAGCGGCAAGTTTTATGGCATTATCGCTCCTGCCGAAGAGCATATTTCCACATTTTTAAAACTGATTTCAGGGATAGTGGAACCCAAATCAGGGAAAATAATCCTTGATGGAAAAGATCTTAATGTTGGTACTCTTTATGACCTGAGACCACTGAGAAAAAAAATCTCGTTTGTTTTTGAGAGGGGATCTCTGCTCGCCAATCTGAATGTTCGTGAAAACCTGCTCTTGCCATACGACTATCATTACCCGGAAGTGGAGCCATCCGTAAAGCTGGAGAAGATTGCTGAATATTTTGAATATTTTCAGCTGAGCGATACTCTGCTTAATCTCCGCCCGGCATTTCTCCGCGAAGAAACTACGAAGCTGCTGGGGATTATCAGAGCGTTGTTAACTGAACCGGAATGCTTATTTTTAGATATGCCATTTACAGATTTGGAGATTAAAAGCAAAAAAAAGGTGATACAAAAGATTATTAATCTCCGGGCAATCGGTAAAACGACATTGATTTTTTATTCAAACACTGATATTTTGTATGACCGGTGTGATTCTTGTCTTGTCGTACATCAAGGAAATATTTTGTTCTCCGGTTTGTGGGATGAAATCATGATGCAGGACTCCCCGGAAATCCGGAAAATTGTAAAAGATTATTTTGAGTTAGGAATAGATGAAACTTAGGTATAAATATCCGCAGCGTACCGTATTGATATTTATCATAACTGCCGCAGTTATGATAGTTTCATCAGTATTGTTTATTGTGTTTCAAAATAAACTGCTCAGCACCCGTGTTGTATATATTGCAAAATTTGCTGATGCAAACGGTCTTTCCGCAACTTCACCTGTCAACTTTAAAGGATTTAAAATCGGGAATATTGTAAACTACAAACTTTCCGATGATAATTATGTAATTGCGGAATTCGAAGTTTTTGAAGAATACGCCGATAAGATAAAAGTTAACTCCGCATTATATAAAGGCGTTAACCCGGTAACAAATACATCAGTTATTGAATTCTTGCAGGGTAATAGTTCCCGGGAAGTTCTTAAGCCGGGCAGTTTAATTCCGGCAATTGATATACCGGAAGGGAAGGCATTACTCAGTGAGAATAAGGTCACTAAATCAGGAGACCTGGTTACCTCCTTGCTGCAGAATCTTCAGATTTTTACGGATGCATTAAACAGTGATAATAATCCGGAGCGGGGCGCAATTTTCCGGGCATTAGTGAATTTTGCCGATGCCTCGCAGGATATGAAGGTTATTGCTGAACGGATGAATGAATTCACCACAGCGCTTGGCAAGGACGGAAACACAGGGGATGGGGCGATTTTCCGTGCGATTAACAATGTAGCCGATTTAACCCAGGAAGTAAAAGAAATCAGCGGAGTTCTGAAAAGCTCCGTCTTTAAGATTGATTCTCTCCTTGCGCAGTATAAAAATCCGGATGGACTTGCACAGAGGATGATTGACCCCACCGGTGAACAAATCTTTAAGCCGATGGGTACGATGCTGAATGAAGTAAATAATTTACTGCCGCAGGTGGAAGCATTTGTAAAGTTCATGAACACGCAAAGTTCTGATATGACCGTGATGATAGAAGATTTAAAAGTTGTACTGAAACAGGTACAGTTAACTTTTGAAACGGTTAACAACAGTCCTCTGATCAATCAACCGGGTGAAGACCATATCCGCAAATTTAATTCATCCAGCTTAAGACTGAAAAATCTGCCCAAATGATGAACAAATTCTACTTATATATAATCTTTATATCGCTTGCCGTTATATCCGCCGGCTGTTCCAGACCGGCTGAATCTGAATTCGGCAGCATACGAAATATCCGGCTGGGCAACGAGATTCTCGGGATAGCAGACAGGCAGTTGAATGAAAACAATATTCCTGCGGCTCAACAGGCATACCTGAAAGCATTAAAGGAGTTTTCCCTGATTGATCATCAGGAAGGTAAAGCCAGGGCGTATCTCGGGCTTATAAAAGTTTGTTCAGTACAAGATAGTCTGGCTTTGGGCTGGAGCTATTTTCCCCTCATAGAAAAACTTAAATCTGCCCTTGGGAGTGAGTTGCAAT
>CAYYJL010000310.1:0-4137 GCA_964472245.1 uncultured Ignavibacteriaceae bacterium
GCACTGGTTTGTGAAATAAATATAATCCTTTTGGCCCCGTTTCCGTTTGTCCAGCTAAATGAAACCTGATCAGCTCCTCTCGTACTAACGGTGATTTCGCTTGCCGGATTAAATGAGCGGATGTATGTCTGAATCAGATTTTGCGAATAATTTGCACAAGCAATATCCAACACACCATCTCCATTTAAATCTGCTGTAGTAATTGAAGAATGCGGGCTGCCATTACCAATCAGGTAATTAGAAGGCCACTGGCCCAATCCATTATTATCCGCAACAACAACCCTGTTGTTGGCATTACTGCTTACAGCCAATATATCCTGATCTCCGTCTCCATCCAGATCTCCCGTGGCAAGATCGGATGGATTTGTTAACTGCTCATCGTATATAAAGTTTTGACCGGGAAATGTCCATGCTCCAGAGCCAAAAAAAACATTAATATATGGTTCATTATTACCCATCACCGCATAATCAAGAGCACCGTTATTATTAAAGTCCTGTGTTACCAGACTTGGGTAGTTGGCAGAACTGCCGTCGTAAGAAGCCCCAAAAACTCCGCCGCCTGTATTCGCAAAAAACCCGCGGCCGTAAGGCATTGCAGCTACCAGATCAAGCTCACCTCCAGTATCAAAATGCCCAAAGGCAATAGACGTCAATGAGCTGTACCCTGTAGTTATAGTTTGAGTGAGAGTAAAAACACCGAATCCATTATTTTTATATATATAAAGCTTCCCGTCAGAACCGGAACCCAGAGCTAAGTCAATATCACCGTCATTGTCGATATCACCTGATGCAAATGAAGCAGGAGAAGAAAGAGCGCTGGCTACAAACCCAACAGTAAACGCACCCGTACCGTCATTCACCATTATTCTAATTTCATTACTCAACCCTGCCACTATATCCTGATCACCATCACCGTCATAATCACCATAACTTATTGATGACAGATATGTGCCTCCGCAAGCATAGTCTGTTTGTGTAAAATTTCCGCTGCCATCATTTTTTTCAACCGATATACTATTGCCGGTCTGGTTTCCTGTTACTAAATCAACATCTCCATCCATATCAACATCCAAAGCAATCACATCAACAGGACTTACCCCCGTAGCTGCAATAGTTCCTGTCACATACTGCTGCGGACCGCCAAGTGTCTTTACCGTAAAGTTCCAGCTATATCCGGCTACTAGTGAAGTCCCTGTAGCACTTCTTATATTTTTTGTTAAGATAATAGTTACCATTTCACCTCTCTTAAACGGAGTGGCTGGTATAAAGCTGCAAACTGAATCTGCTTCACTCATGGTAATGGTGCCCGAATGTTTTCCACTAACAGATCCGGTGACAAGTATAGTTCTCAAATTTAAAGAGTCAGGATTCATCACCTGATTAAACCGAATCTCTAATGCTGATTCCGGAGAAACATTGTTCGCATTTCCTGCGGGGGAGACTGAGGTAACCAGTGCATCGAATGGTGTGTAGCCGTTTACTGGATTATTATTTCCTGTACCGGTAAAGTAGTACTCACTTCCGGGATTTCCGTAATACTCAAAAACCTGCAAACGATATATCTGCTGCTGAGCTAAACCCGTTATTATTACAGATGAACCGGTTCCATTATATACACAATACCAGCCGCTGCTGCCAATCTGAGTTCCCGCTCCGAAAGCCGCGTTCGCAGTATATGTTGTTGTATTCGTTGGAGAGGCATTACCTGAATTTCCCAACTTCACAAATACTGCCCTTTTCTGTCCGTTACCGTTACTCCATGCGGCTGTAAATTGGGTTGAGTTGACACCCGAAATAATAATACTTGATGCCTGAACCAAATTCAATGTAAAATTGACCGGGTTGTCTGTACCTCCGGTTAAGAAATAATCTTCTGTGCCTGCGCTGCCAAAATATTCAATTACCTTAACCCGGTATGTCTGCCCTTCTGTTAATCCGCTTACGGATACTGAAGTCCCGGAACCATTATATACGCAATACCAACCGGAGCTCCCAATCTGAGATCCGTTTCCAAAAACTGTTGATGCATTATATGTTGTATTATTAACCGGTGTGGGCGATCCGGAACTGCCATTGTACATCATTACAATTCTATTACTCCCGCTTCCACTTGTCCAATTGAGTGTCACCTGATTTGTTTGAAATCCTGAAACAACAATATTTGATGCCCCCGCCAGTGTAATGAGAATATTTGCAGGGTTGTTTGCTCCCGCAACTCCAAAATAGAACTCACTTCCGGGATTTCCCGTATACTCAACAACCTGAACGCGATATGTTAAATCCGCTGTTACACCGGTAATGGTTACGGAATTCCCCGTTCCATTGTAGACGCAGTACCAGCCGGAGCTGCCAATCTGGCTTCCTGATCCATAAACAGGATTTGCTGTATAGGTACTATTGTTAAGTGGTGCTGCTGTACCGGCTGCACCCGCATATATAAACACGGCTCTTTTTGTTCCTGTTCCATTTGACCAGGTTGCCGTAAACTGATTCGTTAAAACCGAAGAAAAAATTACATTTGATGCCTGAGTAACAATGGTAGATTGATTAGCAGGATTACCCGTACCTGTAAATTGATAATACTTTTCCGCAGAAGCAGCACCCGTGTATTCAATTACCTGCACCCGATAAGAAGCTCCCGGGGTTAAACCGCTGACATTTACCGATGAACCGGATCCTTTATATATACAATACCAGCCGCTTGAACCGATTTGGCTTCCGGAACCAAATACAGCATTCGCAGTATAGGTTGTATTGTTGACTGGAGCTGCATTCCCGGAACTACCCTCGTAAATGAATACCACTCTGTTCGTGCTGCTCCCATTGGTCCAACTAAGTGTCATATCAGATGCGTTGACGGCAGAAAAAAGTATGTTTGATGCCTGATATCCGGGGATGACCGCCGGGGATGCGCCTGAAGCAGAGCTGGTACCGGCGGCATTTGTTGCCGTTACAGTAAAAGTGTAGGAAGTATTATTGCTTAAGCCCGATACGATAATTTGCGTAGAAGCACCGTCATTTGTTCCGGTTACGCCGCCGGGACTTGAAGTGGCCGTGTATTGGGTAATCGTTAAACCACCGTTATCAGAAGGAACTGAAAATGTTACGGTCGCAGTGCCATTTCCGGCAACGGCACTAATATTTGAAGGCGGCAATGGTGCAGCTGCTTTTTTTATTACATTCATACCATAGTCATAATTTGCTGTTACGATATCCAAATGACTATTACCGTTTATATCAGCTGCTGCAATATCATATGGAGATCCGCTTAAACTGGCAATTTCAGGAATATTGAACGATCCGCTGCCGTTGTTGTTAAGCATATATATATTTTGGGACCCATAGTGTGCCACTGCTAAATCAATGGAGCCATTACCGTTAAAATCTCCTTCAATAATAGCCACAGGAGCTGAACCAACCGTAATTACCTCAGTAGCAGTAAAAACACCTGCCCCATTGTTTTTTAAGATAGCAACATTATTGGATGAATAATTGGCAACTGCCAAATCAATATCTCCGTCAGCATCTAAATCTGCTGGAACTATTCCATACGGCCCGGATAAGACTGCAACGGTGCTCGTCGTAAAAAAACTGGCTTTTCCGTCATTCATTAAAATACTAACGGTGTTTCCTGCCAAATTTGTGACCGCCACATCTATATAACCATCTCCGTTAAAATCTGCCGAGGCAATTGATTGCGGTAGAAGTCCCACAAGAAATGTTTGGGAAAAAGTAAACACTCCGTTGCCGTTATTCAGAAACAAGGAAATATTTGCAGACCCGTTGTTTGTTGAAATTAAATCTATATCGCCGTCACCGTCATAATCACCTGAAGTCAGACTTACTGGGTTAGTGCCCTGGGCGGCAACTGTGGCACTGGTATAAGTTCCCGTTCCGGAGTTTTTAAGAATAATAATTGTATTATCAGTATATAATGCAGCTGCCATATCAATATCACCGTCATTATCAAAATCAGCTGATAAGACTTTTCTGCCATTTGTTAAGCTTCCCGTAGTACCTGAACCCGTGAATGCACCTGTTCCATTGTTACTAAAGTGAGACAGGTTGCCGGAGGTCTTGTTAAGGACTGCTGCATCAATTGATCCGTCACCGGTATAATCTCCGGCAGTTACTGAA
>CAYYJL010000311.1:0-4128 GCA_964472245.1 uncultured Ignavibacteriaceae bacterium
TTTTGCCCGTGGTAAAATGGAAAACATTGAAGAGTGTTTAAAGGATCCGCGCTGCCGGATATATGAGTTCGGCGGAGATATACGGGATACCGACGTACTCAATGATGCAATGAAAGGGAAGGATTATGTTTTCCATCTGGCTGCCATGTGGCTGCTGCACTGTAAGGATTACCCGCGCACTGCTTTTCATGTTAACATTGAGGGGACATTTAATGTTCTTGAGGCCTGTGTAAAAAACAATATTAAAAAACTTATATACTCCTCATCCGCCTCAGTTTACGGGGATGCAGTTGAAGTGCCGATGACGGAAGAGCATCCGTTTAATAACAGAAATTTTTATGGTGCCACTAAGATTGCCGGCGAATCCATGTGCCGTGCTTTTTATGACCGGTACGGGCTGAACTACGTCGGCTTGCGGTATATGAATGTCTACGGGCCGGGGCAGGATCAAACAGCGGCATATACAGGGGTTATCCCTATTATGCTCAACAAGATTGATGCAAATGAAGCACCTGTAATTAATGGGGATGGCAGCCAGGCATACGATTTTATATATGTGGAAGATGTTGCAAGATGTAATGTGGCTGCCTGCGTGAGTGATGCAACAGATGAGTTTTATAACGTCGGTACAGAAGTGCAGACCTCAATCAAAGAGTTATGTGATTTAATATTGGAATTAAAAAGTTCCGATTTGAAAGTCACGTACAAACCATATTCCGCAGATGATGCCAGACGTCTTGTACAGAACAGAATTGGTTCTGCTGTTAAGGCAGAGAAGGAAATTGGATTTAAATATCAGTACGGCTTGCGGGAGGGCTTGTTGCGGCTGATTGACTGGAGGAGCAAAGGAGAGTAGGCGAAGAAATGAAAAAGACTAAAATTATCCATTTGCTTTGTCATCTGCCGGTTCTTCATTCATATACCGGATTATCTCCGGAGGAAGTTAACAGACGGACGCCGGTTGATTCTGTCTTTGATATAATCACACGGCAGAATATATACTTTTTCAAAAAAGATCACCATACTGTTGCTGCTGAAGAGCTGCTGCGCCTGACAGATGAATTTGACATTGAATGCTGGCGGCCATATGGAAACGGAATAAGTGCAGTATTTACCAAACGCCTGGAAGGAATTACACACAGGGTTTTTCCGGCAAAAGAAGTGCATGTACCCCAGATAGGAAAGTTCTTATGGTCTCAGGAAATTTTAGATGAGATTATAAGAACTGCCTCCGGGCAGAAAACGATTCTTAATGTGAGCGTGGGGCATGCAATGTTTCATATAAGACTGTTCCATGCTTTATATAAGGCAAAGAAGAATGGCTTACAGCTTCCGATTGTAGCTCTGCACAGATCAGCAGGATTTAAGAAGTTCTACTGGGAGATGCTCCCCTGGTGGAAAAGAATGCTGAAACTATATTATCTGCTGGAGCACCGGTACGATGTCAGCTCGCTTAAGGCAGTTGATATATACTACAGCGGGTCTCTTGTTGAAGCAAAATACATGCAGGAAGAACTGCAGCTGAGCAACGCAGGTTACTTTATGGAGGGAATAGATTTTGAAGATTTTACTCCGCTTGACCGGGAACAGAAGTCAGCTTTGCGCAGGGAACTGAACCTTCCGGAAGATAAAAAAATAGCAATTGCTGTAGGCAACTTCCGAAGTACAGATTATAAGTACCAGCATCTGATACGGATTTACGGTGAATTGAAAAAGAAGCGGGATGATATTCTTTTGGTTATGATAGGCGGCTATAAATCAGAAGATCTTTTTCAGCCCGGCATTGAGGCAGGTGCAGTGATGTTGGAAAGAATGCCGAAATCAGAATTGAAGAAATATATGCAGGCATCTGATGTGTTTACCGCTGCTGTTTTTGACGATAGCTTTATAAAGTTCGGCGGATTTGGTTCTGCAATGATTGAAGCACTTGCATGCGGAATGCCGGTGTTGAGCAATAACATCATCCACTTTCCGGGAACTAGAGAAGAAAGAGATAAACTTGGTATGGATATGCCGGAAATGGAAGATTTGAGAAGGAATCTTATATATCTGCTCGACAATGCTCATTTATATACAGAAACCCGCGAAACCGCAAGAAAATATTTTGATATAATTAACACCAGAACTGTTTTATATGATGCATATAAAACTCTTGAGATGAAATAAAGAGAATAGAAAATAATGATGAACATACCTATCTCCAGGACTATTTTTGAAGAAGCAGATTTTAATAATATTACTAAACCGCTGCAATCCGGTTGGGTTGTGCAGGGACCGTATGTAAGAGAATTTGAAGAAAAATGGAGTGCATTCACCGGAGCAAAACATTCTATAGCGGTTTCTAACTGCACCACAGGGCTTCATATATCATTAGCAGCCCTCGGCATTAAACCGGGTGATGAGGTGATTGTTCCGGCTTTCACCTGGATTGCAACAGCAAATGTGGTTGAATATATGGGGGCAAAACCTGTTTTTTGCGATATTAATTCCGCAACGTTTAATATTGATGAAAGCCAGCTGGAATCTTTGTTTACTGAAAAGACGAAGGCGATTATCCCGGTACATCTGTTTGGGTATCCGGCAAATATGGAAGCAGTATTAGATCTGGCAATGGAATATAACCTGAAAGTGGTTGAAGATGCCGCGTGTGGTTTTGCAGGCAAATATATGGGGAAGCATGTTGGAACCCTGGGCGATACGGGTGCTTTTAGTTTTCATCCGAGGAAAGCAATTACAACCGGAGAAGGGGGAATGATTACCACGGATAATGAAGAGTTGGCTGAATTGATGAGGTCTTTAAGAGATCACGGTGCTTCAATTTCTGATTTACAGAGGCATCACGGGGCTAAGCCGTATCTGCTTCCTGAGTTTCCCGTGCTTGGTTATAATTTCAGAATGACAGATATACAGGCATCAATCGGTTCAACGCAGATGGACAGAGCTGAGCAGATATATGAAGCAAGAAACAGAATTGCGGAAATGTATGATGATGCGTTTGAGGATATTGACTGGCTGCAGATTCCGTTCAGAGAAGAAGGATATACACATGGATTCCAGGCATATGTGTGCACATTTATGCCTAACGAGGTTGACCCGGATAATATAACTTCCGTCAACAAAAAAAGGAATGCATTTATGGATTACCTGCAGAAAAATGGTGTATCAACTCGTCCCGGCACTCATGCAGTTCATATGCTTGATTATTATAAAAACAAATATAATCTTCATGCTGAGGACTTTCCCGGGGCATATATAGCAGATCAAAGTTCGATTGCATTCCCATTATTCCCATCCATGAAGGATGAGGAGTTTGAATATGTTATTAAAATTATTAAAAACTACACAATGAAAGATTAATTAAGAATATGATACAAGGCAAAAAAATATTTATAACCGGCGGTGCCGGATTTATAGCAAATACGCTTATCGGGAATCTGATTGAAAATAATCATATTACAGCATATGATAATTTCCACAGAGATACACTGACGAACAGTATATATGCTAAACACAAAAATCTTGGCATTGTGAAGGGTGATGTGCTGGATTACGCACTGATGGAAAAATCCATGGCGGGTTCAGATTTAGTTGTTCATGCGGCCGGTATTGCCGGTATTATGACCGTTATAAAAAGCCCCACAATGACTATGCGGGTTAATATGATAGGCACTGCAAATGCTCTGGAAGCTGCAAAAGTGAATAACATAAAAGACCGGTTTATTGATTTTTCTACTTCTGAGATTTTTGGAAACAGAGCTTTTAAATCCACAGAAGAAGATGAAACCATTTCCGGAAGTGCCGGGGAAGCCCGCTGGACTTATGCAGTAAGCAAACTTGCCGGCGAACATCTATCAATGGCGTATTTCAAAGAATTTGGTCTTCCTGTTGTTTCTGTCAGGCCTTTTAATGTTTACGGTCCGGGTCAAACAGGTGAAGGTGCTATTCAGGTGTTTATAAAGAAAGCTCTGAAAAATGAGGATATCACCATTTATGGAGACGGAAATCAAATCCGTGCCTGGTGCTATGTTGACGACTTTGTTGACTGCCTCATGCGCTGTCTGGAAAATCCAAATGCAATCGGGGAATCTTTTAACATTGGAAATTCACGTGCCGTTGTTACTATTTACG
>CAYYJL010000312.1:0-4125 GCA_964472245.1 uncultured Ignavibacteriaceae bacterium
TATAAGGGTAAACAGAATAAGGGAAAAGAGTATCTGACCTGCCGAAACAGATTTTGAGAGCCCGTCTGAAGTCCTGAGCAAACCGTACACTATCCACGGCTGGCGGCCTACCTCAGCAGTGTACCATCCCACCTGATTGGCAATTTGAGGAAGCAGTACAGACGGTACAAGGAGTTTAAGGAACCATGTTGTCGTAAATAATTTTTTCTTCCAGAGCAAAAATACAGCATATATACTCATCCCTATGAGGAGGAAACCAATGCCAACCATAAGGTGATATGTCTGAAAAACAAATGCGACATTCGGCAGGTCTTTTTTATCAAAAGAACGCAGTCCGCGGATTGGGGCATTTACATCTCCGTGAATCAGGTAACTGAGCATACCCGGCAGTGCGATACCATAAACCTTTTCTGCTTCAGTATCAACCCAGCCAAACAAATACAGGTCCCCGGGAGCGAGTGAATCATAATGTGCCTCTATGGCAGCCAGTTTTGCCGGTTGATTTTTTGCTACACCAACTGCACTGCTGTGTCCCGTAACCAGCTGGAACAAAGAAGCAAAAAGCGCTAAACCTAATCCTATGGTAAGGGATTTTTGTGCAAATTCAATGTGCCGCTTTTTTATTAAATAGTACGCACTTACACTGATAACTAAAAACGCACCTGCAAGCCAGCAACCCGAAAGCGTGTGGGAAAGCCGGTCAACTGAAGAGGGATTAAAAACCATAGCCCAGAAATCCGTAATTTCCGCACGGGCATTCATCCCCTCACCCACTATCTGATAACCTGCGGGGGTCTGCATCCAGGAGTTTGCCACAACGATCCACACTGCACTCATCATGGATCCCAGCGAAACCATAATCGTTGAAAAAAAGTGCATTTTCGGAGAAACCTTATCCCACCCGAAAACCAATACTGCTAAAAAGCCTGATTCCAGGAAAAAAGCAAATATCCCCTCTGCAGCAAGAGCACTCCCGAATACATCACCCACATAGCGGGAGTATGTAGCCCAGTTTGTACCGAACTCAAATTCCATAACAATACCGGTCGCAACCCCAAGCGAAAAGGTGAGTGCAAAAACACGCACCCAAAACCGGGTCATGGTTTCATAAATTTTATTACCTGTTTTAAGATACATCCCCTCCATAACGACCAGGAGAACTCCCAGTCCTATGCTTAGAGGAGGATATATGTAGTGGAATGCAATTGTAAATGCAAATTGAAGCCGGGCAAGTATTTCAGTATCCATAAAGCAAATAAAAATGTATCCTTAAAGATACGGAACTTTGAGGTTTTCCTGAACTACCGGGGGCACATTCACGGGGTAAAATATTTGCAATGAAACTTCATCAAAAAAACATTACTTTTTAGATATTTCAATAATCAGGAATCGGAAAATGATACCGAAAAGAAAAATCAATTCAGATGATGAGCTGATCTGGCGCTGCCAATATTGCAGAGTTCATAATACAGTTTGGGTGGATTTCACTTTGCGGGGCAAACAGGATTTTATTGAGGAGTGCCGTATATGCTGCAGACCTAACAGAATTATCATCCACAACAATCAGGATGACCAGGTATATATAGAGACACGTCCCTCAGATGAATGACCACTTGTGCATAATAAAAAAAACGGACGGCACCCGAAATACCGTCCGCACTTACCCCGAGCCCCCCGAGGGAGGACATCGTTTTTTTTAATCCATCATCAACCGCAGAAAATCAGAAGAGGCACTGTCTGACATCTCTGCTTGTGCAGTTTTTTGCTCATACATATCGGTTGTTTTTTTAACCTGGTCTTTTAAATTCAGGTCCAACTGTCTGTCATCAGGGTCAGCAGCTTTTGCCTGCATCTGGCTTTTCCTTTTCATCAATCGTATATATGCAGGAGAATCATAATCTTCTGCATCGTAAGGAAGTGAATTCGCCTGACTTATACGTTTTGGTGTTGCCGGTATATCCCTGACGTTGGCAGGTTTTCCATGAATTGTCGTCTGCTCAATCGGCTTAACTGCGGGCTTAACCGCGGAATTAAAACCTGTTGCAATCACGGTATATGATACATAGTCATTCATACTACTATCTCTTACCACACCCCAAATCAGGTTAGCTTCTTCACCGGCTTCTTTTTGAATCGTTTGATTTGCCTTTGTAATTTCCTGCATTCCAACATTCATAGGAGCAATAATATGGATGAGAATATTTTTTGCACCCTGCAGGGAGATACCATCAAGCAGCGGACTGGAAATTGCCGCGGTAGCCGCCTGAATCATTCTGTTATCTCCGGTTGCAACGCCTGTTCCCATAAGAGCTACACCGCTGTTCTTCATCACGCGTCTTACATCAGCAAAGTCCACGTTGATTTCACCGGTTAAGGTTATGATGTCTGAAATACCTTTTACTGATTCATACAGTACCTGGTTGGGACGGTAAAATGCAGAATCAAATGATGTCTCTTCATCCACCAAACCGGAAACTTTATCGTTCGGAATAATGATTAAGCTGTCGCAGTACTGTCTCATCTCCTGAATGGATTTTTCGGCAATTAATTTCTTCTCCTTACCTTCATGATCAAACGGTTTGGTAACAATGCCGACTGTTAATATATCAAGCTTTCTTGCAATTGCACAAACAACCGGTGCAGCACCGCTGCCGGTACCTCCGCCCAATCCTGTGGTAACAAACACCATGTTTGCTCCTTCAAGTACCTGCTCTATTTTTTCCTTATCTTCGTTTGCACATTTTTTACCCAGTTCCGGGTCACAACCGGTGCCAAGCCCTTGTGTAATACGGTAACCGATAGCAAGTTTCAGGTCTGATCTTCTTGCCTGAAGCGATTGCGTATCGGTATTGATAGCTATATACTCAACACCTTTTAATCCTTTTTGAATCATCCAGTCCACAGCGTTACATCCGCCTCCGCCGACTCCAACCACTTTAATAACAGCACCTCTGGCCATTTCCGGATCCAAGGTCGCAAATCTTTTTTCTTTCATTTTCGGCTCCTGATTAATTATTTCACTTGCCATTTCATCTGTAGTAATACGTAACATGGTGGACCTCCTTAAAAATTCTTAAAAAATAACTTAAGCTTGGTGTACAGTTTCTTTACTGCACCTTGCTTATTATTTTGTTCTGCATCACTCTGCTTGCTGCTTGTTCTTTCTTCGGGTGCAGCTACGAAGTTCTGAACGATGGATGTTTCTGTAATTCGTGACTCTTTATCGGGTGCGCCTTTTAACAGGCCTATTGCTGTTGCAAATTCAGGTTTTTCAAGTTCAGGAAAATTCTTTGTATATACTGATATCGGCTGTCCAAGGCGGGCCGGCAGGGAAAATACCTGTTCAGCAAGCTGATTGCATCCTCTCAACAGGGATCCGCCTCCGGTGAGTATAATTCCGGCTTTAATCTTACTCTTGTGCCCGCTGCCTTGTATATCTCTTTCAATAATTTCAAATAATTCTTTCATACGCGCACCGATTATCTGCGTAAGCAGACTGGTAGGAATTGTGGTTGCACCTTTTGCACCCACTCCTTCAACCTCTATGTCTTCTTCCCTAATCATTGCAGATTCTGTGGCATAACCATATTTTTTCTTCATCTCCTCTGCCGTATCGGTCACCACACCAAGGCCTTCACGTATATCATTGGTTACCAGGTTGCCTGCAATGCCAAACACTTTGGAATATTTTATGGTATTCCTGTGCATGATTGCTATATCTGTGGTTCCTCCTCCGATGTCTATTAGTAAAACACCGAGATCTGCTTCGTTTTCATTAAGAACAGATTGTGCCGATGCAATTGGCTGTAAAATCATTTCGCCCATTTCATAACCGGCTTTTTCAATTACCTTTTTCAAATTGGCAATAGCTGAATTACCGGCAAGTACTATATGGTTCAGCGCTTCCAGTTTTACCCCTGTCATGCCGATAGGGTCATCAATACCCGGCTGATCATCCACAATAAACTCTTCCTGGATGATATGCAGGATCTGCTTATCGGAAGGGAGTTTAATCATCCGGATATCTTTTTCCAGGCGTTTCAATTCATCTTCGGTGACTTCATGTTCAGAGTTTGTGATGGTCACATAGTTTCTGTGGCGCAAACTCGTAATATGTTCTCCAGC
>CAYYJL010000313.1:0-4124 GCA_964472245.1 uncultured Ignavibacteriaceae bacterium
AGATGAATTTGGCGGAACGCTTGGTGTTGTAACTCTTGAAGATGTTATACAAGTACTGATAGGCGAAGACGATGCTAATTTGAGACGTGAAGATTCCAGTATTCTGAAACTTCGTGAAGGAGTGTATGAGGTGGATGCTTCCACACGGCTTTCATTATTGGTTGAGTATATGAACATTGATATGGCTGGTGAGTTTTCCGAATCTGATACAATAGGGGGATTAATCACGGAACGGGCTGGAAAAATTCCTGAACGAGGTTATACAACTGAATTGGGAAATTACCGCCTGACGGTGCTTGAGAAAAACCAGACAAAGATAGATAAGATACAGTTTTTTAAACGGTCATGAAACCCGGTTGTTTTCTTAAAACCATTGTTTTTACCACCATAGTGCTGGCGGTCATCTTTTATTTATTTATCAATAAATATGATGATTATATTGCAAAGCCCGCCAGAAAATTTATAATTGGCATGATTACCAGCGATATTAAAGAGAAGGTAGAAACTATCAAAGGCAGCCCGGAAAGAGATTCCCTGCTCAGCTACATAGATTATGCCGGAGAAAGATTATTGGAACTCAAAGTAATTAATGAAAACGCTTTTTCTCCTGTTGCCGATTCATTGCGTACTTATATAAAAGATAATACGATAGTTCCTGAAGAGTTAAACAAATTAAAATCATTATTTGAAGAGACGTTAGCAAATGAAAAACGAAAGAAAAACTGAACTAAAAGTCGGCGTAACCGTAGCCGTTGCCTTGATATTCTTCCTGTGGGTTTTTGGTTGGGCTAAAAATTACTCCCTGGCTGATTCACGGCAGTCTGTTTCAGTACTATTTGATAACGTAGCCGGGCTTGAAGTAGGTGATCAGGCAACGGTAAACGGTGTAAGAAAAGGATTTGTTGAGTCAGTTAAAATTGAACCCAATGGTGTCCTGGTTATACTTTCCATGGATTCCGATACTAAATTGCAATCTGATGCCAAATTTGAAGTAACCATGCTGGACCTTATGGGAGGAAAACGGGTGGAAATTACTCCCGGAGTTGCTGCCGGCTCTTTGGATTGGTCTGCGCAGCAAACCGGTTATTTCATCGCTGATATACCAAAGGTTATGGGATTAGTCGGCGATTTTTCCGGACAGATTCCCGTTATCATGGGTAAAGTTGATTCTACTCTGAATGCAATTAACTCCATCGTTTCAGATATAAAAATGCAGAACAGTATTAAAAATTCAGTACAGAACCTTGAGACATTGAGCATTCGTTTGAATTCCATGATTCTGGAAAACAAAGATGGCTTTAAACAGTTGGTTGATAATTCTGTGCAGTTAACTTCAGATGCAAAAGCAATTGTAAAAGAGAATAAAGAGCTTGTTCATACAACTTTGACTGAAGTGAATAATTTATTGAATGCCACCAATAAAGTGGTAAAAGAAGTTGATGCTCTGATAGCAGAAACTAAATCCAAAAATAATGCTCTCGGAAAAGTTCTCTATGACGAAAAACTTTTTAGCGACTTAAAAGAAACGCTGGATACGGTTAAGGAGTTGACCAGAGTTTTGGTGGATCAGCTGAAAGGTGAAGGAGTAAATGTGAAGGCACAAATTGACCTTTTCTAGATTTGTCCTGCTTTTTATTTTCATATTATATACCGGATGCGGATATACACAGAACGGCCCTCTCAAAATAACAGAAAAGGGGATGGTTGTATCGGCAGATAAGATTGCATCTGCTGTCGGGCTTTCAATTCTCAAAAAAGGGGGGAATTCTGTTGATGCTGCGGTTGCAGTTGGATTTGCGCTGGCAGTTACCTACCCGGTTGCTGGGAATCTCGGAGGAGGCGGATATATGGTTATCCAATTTCCTGATGGCAAATCCACAACAATAGATTACAGAGAAGCTGCACCTTTTGCCTCTTTCAGAGATATGTATCTTGATAGTTTAGGCGAGTTTGTCCCGGAAAAAAGTCAGGTTGGTGCCCTTTCAGCAGGAGTTCCGGGTTCGGTTGCTGGTCTGCTTTATGCTTTGCAAAAATATGGCAAAATGAAATTATCGGACGTTATACAGCCGGCAATCAATCTTGCCGCTGATGGATTTCAGCTTCCGGTTAATACAGCAAATTCCTTCAAGAATAATCATTCCGAGCTTTCTCAGTTCCCGTCAACAGCACGAGTTTTTTACAAACAAAACCAGTTTTATATACCGGGTGAAATTTTTAAACAGCCGGATCTTGCTAAGACTCTGGAAAGAATAAAACAAAATGGTGCGGCGGGTTTCTATGAGGGAGAAACAGCTGAGTATATAGTATCCACTATGAAAGAGCATGGTGGAATTATGACAGCTGATGATCTGCGAAGATACAAACCAATTGAACGGGAACCTTTGATCGGAAGCTTTAAGGGATATACTGTAGTTTCAATGCCGCCTTCAAGTTCCGGCGGTGTGACACTTTTATCCATACTGAATATCCTGGAAAATTTTAATTTTACTAAAGATGAATGGGGGAGCAGCAGGTATATACATTATCTAGTTGAAGCCATGAAGGTGGCGTATGCCGACAGGGCGGAACATCTTGGCGATCCCGATTTTTATCCTGTTCCTCTTAAAGGACTGCTTGCAAAGTCTTATGCAGCAAACCGTGCAAAAAACATTACCGGATTTGCAGCCAAACCTGATGATGTAAGACCGGGTAATTTTGAGAGTGAACAAACTACTCACTACTCTGTTTATGACCAATCCGGAATGGCAGTAAGCGTTACAACGACAATTAATTCAGGTTACGGATCAAAACTTGTGGTTGAAGGCGCGGGTTTTCTCCTTAATAATGAAATGGATGATTTCTCAGCAAAGCCGGGAGTGCCAAATCAGTTTGGGTTGATCGGAAACGAGGCGAATTCAATTCAGCCGTTTAAACGTATGCTGAGTTCCATGACTCCAACCATTGTTCTGAAGTCCGGAAATCCCTGGTTAATCATCGGGACACCGGGAGGTTCAACTATTATAACTGGTGTTGCACAGGTAATTCTGAACGCCATGCTGTTTGACATGGATTTGCGTGAGGCCATAGATGCTCCGCGTATCCATCATCAATGGATTCCCGATGAGATATTCTATGAAAAGAATGCCATTGTTTCAGATGTCAAAGAAAATCTTATTAAACGCGGTCATATTTTAGGGCGGGAAAGAGCATTGAACCTCATGGAGGGGATTATGATAGACCGGTACAAAAATAAGATTTATGGTTACAGCGATTCCCGTGGTCATGGCTCTGCCGAGGGGTACTGAAACATGGTACTTGGTTTGGGTACGGATATTCTGGAAGTGAACAGGATTAAGGAAGGGTATGAAAAGTTCGGGGAAAGATATCTCGTCAAACTTTTTACTCCGGCTGAGATTAAATATTGCCTGTCCAAAGCAGAACCTGAACTGCATCTGACCGGCCGTTTTGTTGCCAAAGAAGCGGTAGTAAAAGCGTTATCCCACGTGTACAACGGTCCTTTTGCCTGGACAGAAATTGAAATCAGGAATGAAAAGAGCGGAATACCTAAAGTTTTTCTCCTGGATCGTCTTGCTAAAGTTTTGCCCTCAGATTCAGAAATTGTAATCTCCATTAGTCATACCGGCCATTCCGCGATCTCAGTAGCAATTATTCAGAAAACTCACTGATTTTTACAAAATTCCCTTCATCCCGGCCTGATTCTACCCTAATTTTGTCTTAGAAAACCCCTGCAGATTTGATATATTTAATGTTTGGGTTACCAAAAATTTGCCGGGTTGGTAATTTTCACCCGGAAATAGCTCGTATTCCGGCAATAATCGTTAATTTTTATCAAAAGAGGCGGTCTTCGAATCTGGTACGAAAAAATTTGGTTCTCTTAGTGCAAAAGTCCTGGTTCTGAATCAGAGTTATGAACCACTGACTCTTTGCACAGTAAAGAAAGCTGTAATACTCCTTTTACTGGGCAAGGCGGAGGTGGTTTTAAAAGACACCCGCAAGCAAATCAATACCGTGAGCAAAGTATTGGAATACCCCAGTGTTATCCGGCTGAAAAGATATATAAATATGCCGTATAAGAAAGTTGTGCTCACCCGTAAGAATATACTCAGACGGGACAGCTACCGGTG
>CAYYJL010000314.1:0-4110 GCA_964472245.1 uncultured Ignavibacteriaceae bacterium
TGTGTCAGCACTGAGACGACTTGGATTTGATAAAGTGTTTGATACAAACTTTGCCGCAGATGTGACGATAATGGAGGAAGCAAATGAACTTGTTGAGCGGGTTAAAACTAACGGAACGCTGCCTATGTTCACCAGCTGCTGCCCCGGATGGGTAAAATATGTGGAGACATATAAACCGGGATTGATTCCGCATCTTTCAACATGCAAATCTCCTCATGAAATGGAAGGTGCAATCATTAAAACACATTTTGCAAAGAAGATGGGGATACATCCTTCGCAAATATTCGTTGTTTCCATAATGCCATGTACGGTTAAAAAGTTTGAAGCTTCCAGAGCTGAACTTGCCGAGGAAACGAATCCCGATGTTGATGCAGTGCTGACAACAAGGGAACTTGCCCGATGGATTAAAAATGCAGGTATTGATTTCCGCACTTTACAGGAAGCACCGTTCGATAATCCGCTTGGTGATTCATCCGGAGCGGCAGTTATATTTGGTTCAACGGGTGGAGTCATGGAAGCTGCCCTGCGGACGGCATACTACTTTTTAACCGGCAGCAATCCGGAAAATCCTGATTTCTTCTCGGTGCGGGGGACAGGAGGCGTGAGAGAGGCAGAAATTGCACTCCCGGGTAAATCAGTAAAAGTATGTGTGGTCAGCGGTATTGGCAATGTTGAAAAAGTGTTGCATGACATAGAAGCCGGAAAATCTGAATACGCATTTATTGAGGTAATGGCATGTCCCGGCGGTTGTGTTAACGGCGGCGGGCAGCCGATAAAATTCCATCATGAAAGTGCCGAAAAAAGGCGGAAAACGCTTTATAATATGGATTCAAAAGCTGAGATTCGATATTCACATGAAAACCAGGCAGTAAAAGCATTGTACACAGAGTTTCTTGTTAAGCCCGGCAGTCATGAAGCCCATGAAGTTTTGCATACTGAATACGGGGAGGTCGTTTACTAAGAAATTTAAAATTTTTCCCTGAGGATTTCGTGCATTTTTGAGCATTGTAATTAACCTTTTTTTTGTAATTTCCGCAATTCATTCTTCAATTTAAGGTCGTGCTCATGAAAGTTTCGTTACCCGGAAATTTCTTTTTCTTCTTTGTTTGTGTTTTTGGTCTAATGTCATCCGGATTAATTGCTCAGGATGACCCGAATGTTGATTTTATTGATCCTAAGAGATTAATAGATCAGTATTTTGCCGCACCACCGGCAGAAGCATTGGTAACCATCAATGGTTATGACAATTTTTATCTTGGTGTTACCACTGCTGAACCACACGGTGTTTTGAATCCCCTGAATCCCCGTCAATCGTTTACCGGTTGGAATATTAACACTGCTTTCCGTTCAAATACAGGTTTGGCGTGGACTGTTTCGACTCCCTCATTCGGGGTTTCTATGTCTGGCGATCCTGTTGCAGCTTATGATAGTTTAGGAAATCTATACTACCAGAACATGTTTGGCAGCCCGATTCAGGGTGCTAAAGTTATGAAATCAACTGATAACGGTACAACCTGGGGACCTTCCCTTACAGGTGTTTCCGGCCGTGATAAAAACTGGATTGCAGCTGACCAGACATCCGGTCCATATGCCAATTATGTATATGGTACAATGACCGGACCAAGTACCGGTTCAGTTGGTAACTTCTGGCGCACTACAGATTTGGGTGTTACCTGGAATCAATCAGCAACATTTTCCACCCAGGTATTGCCGGGTATGATGGTTGCGGTCGGCCCGAATGTTTTAGGCGGCAATAATATATCAGGCGGCTGTGTATATGTTGTAACTCACTCAGGTTCAAATTCTTCCGGTATATATACATTTTATCTTTCAACTAACGGCGGTACTTCTTTTACTCAAAAATCTGCACAGCAGTTTTCCAACTATATTGGTACTGAAATTGGCGGCAGATCAACTGTAGCCGGTATGAGAACACGTCCTTATCCTTTCATCACAGCTGACAACTCCTGGGGTCCAAACAGAGGCAGACTATACCTTGTGTATGCTTCTAATAATCCGTCAGGCAATGGTAACAAATCAGATATATTCTGCCGTTATTCAACGGATCAAGGTGCTACATGGTCTGCGCCGGTTGTGGTTAATGATGACCCTAATTCTCAGAACAACCACAATTTCTTTCCTGCAATCTGGTGTGATAAAGAATCCGGAAGATTATTTGTAAAATGGTATGATTCAAGACGGGTTCCCACTTCTGATAGTATGGATGTATATGCTTCTTATTCAGATGACGGCGGTTTAACATTTGCCCCTAATCAGAGAATATCAAATGCAACCTTCAGAATAAAATTGAGTGGAAGCGGAAGTGCACCTGCATATCAGGGGGATTATGATGGAATATCCTCTGTTGGAAATGTTTCCTTAGCTATCTGGACAGACTTCCGTGCAAATAATTACGGCAGTTATGTTGCCTATTTTCCCGATTATGCGATGACGGTTGAACCCGTAAATGCACAATTGTATAATGCAGACGACTCATTGTCTGTTTCGGTTAATATTCCGTCTGTTAAACTCTGGTCTGATAAAGTTAAGTTTACGGCATCAATTACACCCACGCCGGCGCAAGGTTCGTTTATAATTCAATACCCCAATGGTGACAGTCTTATGACTTTCCCCTCAAGTCTTCCGGTGAAGATTAAAACTTCAGGGGAAGTATCAACAGGCAATTATACATTGAGAATTGAAGGAAGCGGGCCACGCGGAATACCGGTTCATGAAAGAACTGTTTCTATTCAGGTTCAGGCCGTAATTCCTGTAGAGTTAACCTCATTTTCAGCTGATGTACAGGCAAATGCGGTACAGCTTAACTGGAAAACGGCAACAGAAACTAATAACCGAGGTTTTGAAATTCAGCGTAAAATCCATACCGGATTAATCGCAGAAGACTGGACAGCTATCGGATATACCGAAGGTGCCGGAACCTCCGCTGATCAGCGTGAATATCAGTTCGTTGATAATAAATTAGACCGTGTGGGCACTTTTACTTACCGTTTGAAGCAAATTGACTTTGATGGTACAGTTACCTATTCTAATGAAGTTAATGTGCTTATTCAAAAGCCGGTTCAATTTGGACTTTCACAGAACTATCCAAATCCTTTTAACCCGACTACCCGGATTGAATACTATTTACCGGTTGCATCCCAGATTTCCATCAAAGTATATAATACTCTCGGAAGGGAAGTAGCAACCATTGCTGAAGGTTTTGCAGAAGCCGGACGTCATGATGTTATCTTTAACGCAGGTGACCTTGCCAGCGGTATATATATTTATGAGCTCCGAGCAGGCAGTTTCAGTACAAGACAAAAACTTTCATTAGTAAAATAACAGAGAGTTATTTAACAGGGAGTCCTGATTGGACTCCCTTTTTATTTTAGAGTGAGTTAATTACGTTTTGCAGGATCATAGTAAAGGGATAATTTTTATCCTGATAGCCGCCATACTGTGGAGTACAGGCGGGTTGTTCATTAAATTAATTCCCATGAGTGCATATCAGATATCATTTATGCGCTCCCTGTTTGCCGCAACTGCATTAATTATTCTTTCCGGTAAATCTTCATTTGTTTTTAACCGTCTTACCATATTAAATGCGTTATTCTACGCTGCAATCCTTATACTCTTTGTTGCTGCCACTAAATTAACTACTGCGGCAAATGCGATATTTTTGCAATATACAGCCCCTATATATGTGCTTGTGTTAGAGCCAATGCTGCTGAAAACAAAATTTGAGAAACAAAATATTTACAGCGTCGTAATCTGTTTTACCGGTATGGCTTTATTTTTTGTATCCGATATGGATGGCGGGCAAATGGCAGGGAATATACTTGCTTTGCTCAGCGGTGTTGCCTTTGCCGCGTTTTTGATAGGTATGAGAAAAAATGGTGAGAAATTTCAAAATTCTACGGTAATTACGGGAAATTTACTCATCGTTTTGATCTGCAGTTTTTCATTTGATGCCGGCCTGATGTTTTCTGCACCGTCACTTTGGATGACTTTATTTTTAGGAGTGTTTCAAATCGGGCTTGCGTATTTTCTGTTTAACCTAGGACTCAAACGTGTATATGCGATTGAAGCATCCCTCATCTCCATGATTGA